>CALMQD010000066.1 GCA_937871415.1 uncultured Phycisphaerales bacterium
CCGCGTAGAGCGTGAGCAGGCGCGCCTGGTCGATCTCGACGCGCGCGTCCGCGATCCGCTCGCGGTTGCCGCCGAGGTTCACGAGCGGCTTCCCGAACGCCGTCCGCGCCGCGCCGCGGTCGATCACGAGCGCGAGCGAGCGCTCGGCCGCGCCGATGCAGCGCATGCAGTGGTGGATCCGCCCCGGCCCGAGCCGGCCCTGCGCGATCTCGAAGCCCATGCCCGGGCCCGCGATCAGGTTCTCGGTGAACGGGAACTCCGTCAGCAACGCGGCGGACTCGCACGTATCGTGGGCGGGCACGGGCGGCGGCACTTCGGGTGCGGAGACCGACACCGTGAAGCTGTCGAGTGCACCCTGGTTGCCGGCGATCCGGATGAACAGCGTCTGGTTCGGTTCGGCAAGGATGATCGCACGCGAGTTGGGGAAGATGTCGGGGTCGAACTGCCCGGCGTCGCACCAGAGCAGGTTCCCGCCGCACCCGTCGAAGATCGCCAGCGTGCTCTCGAGCACGCCGCCGACGGTGATCGTGAAGACCCGTTGGTCGTCGAACGGATTGGTGACCGTGTACCACAAGTCGAACAGGTCGTTGTTCGCGCACGGGGTCAGGGCGTCGTCGAAGCCCGTGGCGTTCTCGTTGGTGCTGATGAAGAACGAGTCGGGCTCGATGGCGATCGCGCCCGAGCATTCGTCGTTGATCGCCGGCGACTGGCCCTCGGAGACCGTCAGGTCGAAGTTGCCTTCGGAGTAGCCCCAGCCCGACACGCGGATGTACACCGCCTGGTTCGGCGCGAGGATGATGTTCGTTCGCGCGCCGAGGTTCGGACCCGCGTTGTCGTCGCACGCCAGCACCGAGCCGTTGCACCCGTCCAGCACGGCGATCGTCGGGTCAAAGCCCTCGATGGGAACCGCGTTGAGGATGAACATCCGCGAGAACGCCGCCGTGTTCGTGAGGCGGTACCACACGTCGATCGTGTCGTTGTCGGAACAGAACGGATCGGGGTCTTCGCCCGAGGCGCCGCGCGTCGTTCCCGGGGTGATCGAGGCCTCGGAGACGTCGACGGCGTTGATGCACTCGTCGTTCGCGGGAGTCGGCGGGTTGAGGTCCGCCCTGATCGAGAAAAACGCGTCCTGGCCGTCGCAGAACCCGACGACAATCTTGACAGTCTGGCCCTGCGTCATCGCGACCGTCACGCGCGAGAAGCCGTTGCAATCCGCGGCGCACGCGAGCGGCTCTCCCAGGGTGCAGTCGCCGTAGACCGCGAGCGCAAGCGAGAACGCGAACGATGCCGTGAATCGGTACTCGCCCGCCTCGGGCGCGGTGAACTCGTACCAGATGTCGCGGAAGCCGCCCCCCCAGCACGCGGGCGCCGCGGAGCCGACGGTCGTCTGCAGGTTGTCGGCGAACAGCGCCTCGTCGAGCGTCAATGCGATTGCGCCCGCGCAGTCGTCGTTGGGCGGAGGCGCCGGGGCCGGTCCCGCGGCGAGTGAGAACGTGCCCGTAGCGCCGTTGGTCCCCGCGACGCGCAGGAACACCGTCTGCTCGCCGGACATCACCAGGTCAAGGAAATCGCCGCCGCCCGGCGTGTCCACGCACGCCAGTTCCGAGCCGTCGCACGTTCCGAAAACGGCCAGCGTGGGGTCGTTGAGCGTGAGGAAGAAGTCCTGCTGGAACTGGAATCGATAGACGCCGTCGCTGGGCGCGGTGAACGTGTACCACACGTCGAGGTCGTCGTTGAACGAGCAAGTCGAGGACGCGAGGTCCGACGTCGCTTCGGTATTGTTTCCGAACCCGGGCAGGCCCTCCGAGATCTCGACGGCGTTCGCGCACGTGTCGTTGTCCGGCTGGGCGTGGGCGGCGCCGACGAAGACCATCAAGCCCGCGATCGCGGCGAGGGTCGCCCCCCAGGCGCCCGGTTCGGGTAGAAATCTCTTCGATGGCTGTCCGGAATGGTGCCCAGAACGGGCGCGCACAGACGTACAGATCGCTCGATTGAAAGTAGATAGACTCATGGGCTCTCCAGGCCTGCACTCTGGAGCGGCGACAGTCACGTCGGCATGGAACAACCAGGCCGGAAGTTCGCCGCGTTAGCGGTTTCCTGCGCGAAGGTTCATTGGAGAACCTCGCACCCGGCCCACGAGTAGGTGGAATATACCCCCTTGACTCGGACAAGCAAGACTTGTCCTTGAAATGTCCTGAGGACATTTCGCGCGCGATATCCGTATTTACCCTGACGACGGTTAGCGTGAGGATTCGTCGGAGGCAGGAGCGGTCGGCGGCGGTCCGAGCGTCTGGTCCTGCGAAGAGCGGCCGAGTCGCTGCGACGCCGCTTCTCGCACCAGCAGCGGACCCGAATCGGCGGCTTCGTTGAGGACCCGGAGCACCTCGGGGGTTTCGCGCTCGTCCTCGCGGATCTGCCACACCGCCGCCGCGCGATCCCACTCCGAGATCGCCGGGTCCCCGATCATGCGAGAGAGTTCCCGCGCGCGCCAGGAGCCCGTCGCGTGCGTGACCGCCCACTCCACGAGGACCGGTTCGCCGCTCGCCACAGCGTCGCGAAACCCGCGCACGGCTTCGTCGCTCTCGGGTTCGAGGAACAGCAGCAGGTCGAGCGCGACCAGACGCACCGAAGGGTCTCGATCGGTTCGCAGCGTGTTGGCGCACTGGCGGGCCAGCAGGCGCGAATGGGACGGGGAAAGCGGCGGCCGGGCCCAGAGCGCCGTGGCGCGGGCCTCGGCCTCTCGCCACGCCTCCTCGCCCGCGTACGGCAGCACGAGGAAGAGGGCCCCGTTCGGCCACGGATTCCAGAAGCCGTTGTTGGTCGCACGCTGCGCCCAGAACGACGCGGGGAGCGAGCCGATGAACAACGCCGCGAGCGCCGCCAGCCACCAGCGCCGGCGCGGCCCGGTCAGGCGTGAGACCGACGAAGCGCGTGCGCCGCACTCGGGGCAGATCGGGATCTCGCCCACGCCGGTCGGCGATTCAGGCTGCAACGGCGCGAAGGGGTACAGACACTTTGGGCAACGCGGCCGGCCGCGCAGCGGGTCATGCCAGAGCGCGCGCCGCAGCAGAACGACGCCCGCGATTCCCAGCCCGATGCCCGCGGCGGGCATCCACGAATGCGTCTGGTCGGCGCGGACCGCCAGCCACGCCGCCGCGCCCGTCAGCGGCAGACCGACCAACGCGGCGAAAAACGTGGGCGTGGCGCGGGGCACGTGGGTTGTACGTGCCGCGCCCGCGGATGTTGCGGCGGAGGCCCGTTCCGCGGCGCGAGAGCCGACCGATTCGCCCGCCGCTTACCGCCGGGCGCCCAGGTTCTGGAAGTGCTTGCGGGCTTCGCCGGCCAGGTAGAAACTGCCGGTGATGCAAACGAGGTCGTCGCGGTTGACGGCCCGCTGCGCCTGCTGCAGCGCATCCGCGAGCGTCGGCGCGACCTGCGCCATCTTGCCGGTGAGTTCCACAAACCGCTTGGCCAGGTCTCGCGGATCGGCCGCCCGCGACGCACCGGCGCTGCCGCCGCCGGCCCGGGTGAAGATGACCTTGTCCGCCCCGAGCGCCAACTCCTTGAGCATGCCCGGGAAGTCCTTGTCCGCGGCGCAGCCGAAGATCACCACGAGCGAGTCGTACGGCACGTAGGCCCCCAGCGACTTGATCAGGGCCCGCACGGAATCGGTGTTGTGGGCCCCATCGACCACGACGCGCGGCTGCTTCCACACGACTTCCAGCCGCGCCGGCAGTTCGACGGTCGCCAGACCTTCGGTGACACGCGTTTCCGGGCAGGAGAAGCCGCGCTCACTCAGGCGGTCGAGGATCGCCAGCGCCAGGCCGCAGTTGAGCGCCTGGTGCTCGCCCTTGAGCGGCACGCTGATGTGCTCGTAGATGTTCCGCGCCGTGTTGAGGCTCACGCGCACCAGCGGCCCCTTCCCGGGCGAGTTCTCGAACCGCTGCGAGAACTCGATGTCGCGCCCCACCACGGCGAGCGGCGCGCCCACCTCCGCGGCCTTCTTCGCGAACACCTCCAGCACCGACGGCGCCTGCGTGTACGTCAGCGCCGGCACGCCCGGCTTGAAGATGCCCGCCTTCTCGGCGGCGATGAGCTCGACTGTCGAGCCCAGGATCTGCATGTGATCCATCGAGATCTGCGTGACCGCCGTCACCTCGGGGCGCACGACGTTGGTCGAGTCCAGGCGCCCGCCCAGCCCGACCTCGATGCCCGCGATGTCGACCGCCTGCTCGGCGAAGTGCAGGAACCCCATGGCCGTCATGAGTTCGAAGAACGTCGGCTCCAGTTGTGCGCGGTTCGCCTCGCGATCCTGCCGCGACCACTCGGGGGGCGCGAAACGCTCCAGGTCGAGCCCTCGGACCGCGGCGTCGACGCTTTGCGCCACGCGCGTGAACTCCGCGGGCGAGATCGGACGCCGGTTGATCCGCACCCGCTCCCGGATGTCCGTCACGTGCGGGCTGGTGTAGAGCCCCACGGCATACCCGCACGCCTCGAGCGCCGCGGCGGTCATCTCGCACGTCGAGCCCTTGCCCTTGGTCCCCGCGATGTGGACGGTCTTGATCGCCAGGTGGGGGTTGTCGAGCCGCTCGAGGATCGCGTGCATGCGATCGAGCTTGAGCAGGTCCGCGACCGCTCGCGTGGGCTTGAGCCGCTCCACGTCCACCCGGTTCAGAAGCCAGGCGAGCACTCCCTGGTACGAAGAGAGATCGTGCTCGTGGACGGCCGGAGTTTCGGTGGACTTGCTCGGCGCGATCCCGCGCCCGGCGCGGGTCGATGCGGTCTTCTTGGCGGCGCCCGGAACCTCAACAGCGCGCGCGGTGCTGCGGG
>CALMQD010000067.1 GCA_937871415.1 uncultured Phycisphaerales bacterium
AGCTGGGCTCCACGCCGCCGACCACGGCGCGCGAGGGCATCGCCAAACACAGGCACGCCGCGAAGGCGGCCGCGAGCGACACGAATCGGGGTATCTGCTGCATCTGCGCCGTCCTCCGGACGAACGCCGCTGGCGCTGAGCGATCATGGCTCATGCCGGTTTCCTTGTGATTGCAACTCGGGTTCTTGGAGGAAACGCCGTGCTGCTCTGTGAGACCTGCGGCGGACAAGATCGGACGGTGGCACGGACGCCGGACCGTCACGAGAAACTCTGCATGTTCGGGGGCGAGACCGGCGGGTCGTTCGAGTGCGGGAAGGGCCCAGTATCGCGAAAAGATGGGCAAAAGCAAAGAGCGCAGGCGTGAACGACCGCATCGATACGACGGTTTCCGGACGTCCTGTTGCACCGGCGTGCGAATTCCCGCGACCCGGGCACGGCGCACGCCGGAATTATGGGACGGTGCCCGCTTTTTCGCTCAGAAATAGGCCTAGATCGGCAGACGCTCGGAGATCGACAGGCCGAACGCGTCGAGCCCGGGCAGTTCGGCGCGGCTGTTCGTGAGCAGGCGGAGCCGGCTCAGCCCCAGTTCCCGCAGAATCTGGACCCCCACGCCGTAGTCCCGCATGTGCGGGGGCACGTCCGAGGCCTTGATCGGGGCTGGTCCGGGCGCATTGATGGCGGGCGAGGTGTCCGGTCCGCCGGGCGAAAACCCGGCCTGGGCCGGGGTTTGCAGACGCTGCTCCAGTTCGGCCGTCCCCTTGGCGCCGGCAAAGGCCGAGTCCGGCGGCGACGTCGGGCGTAAGTACACCAGCGCTCCGCCGCGCCCGGCGGCGGCCTCGGCCTGCAGCGCCCGCATCGCGTTGTGCAGTGTCTGGGCGGTGGGAATACCCCCGCCCGAGGCCTGCCCCGGTGTCGAGTCGAGGTCGAGGAAGACATCGCCCAGCAGATGACGCCGGTGCACGCGGACGAGCGTGGGCTGCGGGTGCGGCACGACGCGCCCGCCGGCGTCGAGCGCCCCCACGCCGCCGACGCACAAAGCCAGATGGGGCAGCGGATCGACCACGCTCTGGAACGCGATGAGGTTGAACTCGCCCAGGCTCGTGCGCAGCGGGGTGCCGCGCACCGGGTCGAGACGGCGGACCAGACTCTCCCGCGCGAGCCGGTGCTGGATGATCTGCGCGACGGAGCACATCTTCAGGCCGTGCTTCCGCGCGATCACCTCGAGGTCCGGCACGCGGGCCATCTCGCCGTCCTCGCGCATGATCTCGATGATCGCCGCGGCGGGGTAGAGCCCGGCGAGGCGGCAGAGATCGAGCGAGCCCTCGGTCTGTCCGGCGCGGACGAGCACGCCGCCGTCGCGCGAGCGGAGCGGGTTGATGTGCCCCGGGCGGACGAAGTCGCCGGGCCCGCTCTTGGGGTAGATCGCGAGCAGGATGGACCTGGCGCGCTCGCGGGCCGACACGCCGGTGGTGAAGCCGTGCTTCGGGTGACCGTCGATGGAGACGGTGAAGGGCGTGCCGCGGACGCTCGTGTTGATGGACGCCTGCGGGTGCAGGTCGAGCCGCTCGCAGTCCTGCTCGGTGAGCGAGAGGCACAGATAGCCGCGCGCGATGGAGAGCATGAAGTTGATGCTCTCGGGTGTGACGAACTGCGCCGGGAGGATCAGGTCGCCCTCGTTCTCGCGGTCCTCATCGTCGGTCAGGATGACCATCTTGCCCGCGCGCAGGTCGGCGAGGCAGTCTTCGAGCAAAGAGAACGGCGCGCAGGCCGCGCCGCCCGGTGGCGGGGCGGATGCGCCATTGCCGACTCCGCTCATGGGCGGGAACGGCTCGGGGGGGGACGGAACATCGGCACGCGCGGTCATCGCCCATCGTAGAAGCACGGGGCCCCGCACACAGCCCCGACCCGAGCCTAGCGGCCCGGTTCGGTCCGACCTTGGCGCTCGAGCAGCCGCGCCAGTTCGGCTTCCTGAATCTCCCGCACGCTGCCGTCCAGGAACGCCACGGGCACCATCGGCGACCGCGACAGCCGCGGGTCCTCGTAGAGGATCACGGTTTGCGACGGATTGGGCACGCGGTCGACCGATGTCGCCGGCGGGACATAGATGTACGACGGCCCCGTCCAGTCCGCGTCCTTCCGCGGCGACTCGAACGCACCCGGGCTCAGGCCGGTGGCCGATAGACGCTGCTCCCAACCGGTCGCGATCTCGGGGAGGTGATCCCGGTTGTCCTGGGCGTAGGCAAGAAGCGACTGGGTCATCAACGCCAACTGACTTCTGCTCTTGAGTTCACGCGCCGACTCCCGGGCCTTTCCCAGGGCCGGGAGCAGGATGCCGGCGCAGAGCAGAACCCCCAGCGCGCTCGTCACAAAGCCGACGACGATCCCGGCGATCGCCAGGCCCTTGCCCGAGCGCGCCGGCGAGGAGTTGTTCATCGTGAGCAGCGCGGCGACCCCGAAGATCACGCCGAGCAAGCCGACGCCCGGGACCAGCGAGAGCACGAGAGCCGTGATCGCCAGGCCGCTCACGGGGCCTCGATCGTCCTGCACGGGCATCTGGAACTGGGGCGGCGTTGGGTGCGCGGACATGCCGGGGCCTCCTCGAGCGCGGGGGAGGGTCCAGCATACCTGCTTCTCATGAACGGCGTCGACCGATCGACATTACGCGCTGGCCTCGGTCACGCGCAGCACTTCCTCGATCGTTGTCTGGCCCTTGGCGACCTTGGTCATGCCGTCGGACCGCAGAGTCACCATGCCGCGCTCGATGCAGAGGCGGCGGAACTCGGCGACGTTGGGGTTGCGGGCGATGATGTCGCGCAGCTGGTCGTCGACCATCAGCAGTTCGTAGATGCCGACACGCCCGGAGTAACCGGTGTTGCGGCACTTGTCGCAACCCTTGGCGACGAAGACGCCGTCGGGGTCCATGCCCTGCATCGAGAGGTACTCGACGAGCTCCTCGCCGGGCTTCTCGTTGGCCTTGCAGTGCTGGCAGAGGCGCCGGACCAGTCGCTGCGCCAGAACCGCCCGCACCGCCGCGCCCACCAGGAACGGCTCCAACCCGATGTTCACCAGGCGCGTCACCGAGCCCGGCGCGTCGTTGGTGTGCAGAGTGGAGAGCACGAGGTGGCCGGTGAGCGCGGCCTGCACCGCGGTGCTCGCGGTCTCGAGGTCGCGGATCTCACCCAGCATGATCACGTCCGGGTCCTGGCGCAGCAGGGCCTTGAGCGCCTTGGCGAAGGTCATCCCGATCTTCTCGTGCGTCTGCGTCTGCGTGATGCCCTCGAGGTGGTACTCCACCGGGTCCTCGACGGTCGAGATGTTCATCGCGTTCTTGTCGAGCGTCCGCAGCGAGGCGTAGAGCGTCGTCGTCTTACCCGAGCCGGTCGGGCCGGTGACGAGCACGATGCCGTGCGGCTCGTCGATGGCCTTCCTCCACATCGTCAGCGCATCCTCGGAGAACCCCAGGTCCTCGAGGTTCACGTTGATCGACTTGGTGTCGAGGATGCGCATGACGGTCTTCTCCCCGTGCCCGTTGGGCAGGGTGGACATGCGCAGGTCGAGCTTTCGACCGCCGACGGTGCACCGGATGCGCCCGTCCTGCGGCAGGCGGCGCTCGGAGATATCCAGGTTCGCCATGATCTTCAGGCGTGACGTGATCGCGCTGGCCATGCCCGCCGGCGGGTTCATCATCTCGAAGAGCACGCCGTCGATGCGGAACCGGACCTTGAGTTTCTTCTCGGCGGGCTCGATGTGGATGTCGCTCGCGCCCTCCTTGATCGCGGTCTGGATGATGTAGTTGACGTAGCGGATGACCGGCGACTCCGAGGCCTTGGCCTCGAGGTCGACCTCCTGGCTCGACCCGCTCTTCTCGACCTGCACGTCGCCCTCGTCGACCTCCGAGAGGATCTCGGTGATGTCGACGTTCTCCTGGACCTGCTGCTCCTGGCCCTGGCCGGCGATCTCCAGCGCCGCGCGGATGTCCGCCGGCGGCACCAGGACGATCTTGATGCTCAGCCCGCCGAGGCGCCGGCGCATCTCGTCGACCAGGAACACGTCGTCGGGGTTCGTGAAGCCCACGACCAGCCGGTTGGGCGCGCCGGGCGCGCGCTTGGGGTTGGTCTGTCGCAGCGGGAGCACGCCGTGCTTCTTGCAGAACTCCGGCGTCAGACGCTGCAGGAAGGTGCCGTCGAAGCCGCCGTCGAGGCCCTTGTCGAGGTTGATGCGCTCGAACGGCACGTCGGCGAACTGGGCCGCGCCCTTGTAGACCGCGACCTCGTCCGCGCCCTGCTCGATGAGCACGTCCGTGAGCCGGCGACCGGGAGAAGCGCGGCAGACCTGCTGCGCCGTCCCGAGCTGCTGCGGCGTGATCGCGCCCGACGAGACCAGGAACTCGCCCAGCGCCCGCCCGGAACCCGCGGCCAGAGCGTTCCCGGCGCCCTCTTCGGGCTTGTACACCTCCGCCAGCGCGTTGCCCACGTTGCTCCGGGGCGTCTCGAGCGGCTTGACCGGCACGCTCGGGTCGTCGTCCACGACCACGCTCTCCGAGAACGAGCGCTGGCCCGAGGGCACGCTCGGCAACGGGCTGAACGCCTGCTCGGCCTGGTCAATGCGGTGCTTGGGACGCGCAGGACCGGGCGCATCATCGGTCCCCGCGCCGTCCTCCCCGGGCGCGGAGTCCGGCTTGCGGCGCGCGCGCTCGGCCTTGGCGGCCTGCTCCGCTTCGTCCGAGGTGATCCCCAGGTCGGACAGGATGTCGTTGATGTCGAACTTGCCCAAGGGGAGTCCTGCCTGTGCGGGGTGGAGTAGGGGCGGTCTCTCGTCCGACGTTCGCGCGCGGCCGGCGGAGAGCCCTTCGGTCCGCGGCCTCCTGCCCGCGCCTCACTTGCGACGCGCCGGCGCGCCCTTCTTGGCGGGCTGATCGTCCAGCGAGAGGAGGTACGTCACGCCGTCGGCCTCGATCTCGATCGAGCGCTCGTTGATCGCCTTGACGCTGAAGGTCTCCTCGATCACATCGCCGACGCGGACGAAGTCGCTGTTCACGCGCGCCACCGGCGTCGTGCCCGACATGATCGAGTGGATGCGGAGGTTGTTGAGCCTGGCCTCGATGCCCCTGGCGCGGGCCTCGGCCTCCTTGCGGGCGCGAGTCTCGGCCGCGATGCGCTGCGCCTCGCTCTTCTTGGCGTCGTCGGTCTCCTCGGCGCCGGCGCCCAGGGCGTCGGCGAGGCGGAAAGGGTTCTTCTGCACCTGGTCGGCGGGCACCTGCGCGTTGGTGGAGGCGCGGGTGAGTTCGTTGAGGACCTTCGTGTGGTCCGCGCCGCCGCCGGGCGTCTTGGTCACGTCGTAGTCGGGGACCTGGGTGGTCGCGAAGGCCTTGAGCGGCCCGATGCCCATCTTCCGCATCGAGTAGACCACGCCCCCCGCCGCGGCGAGGAGCACGGCGAAGAAGCCCAGCTGCACGAGGACGTTGGGCTTCTTGGGCGCGGCGAAGCCGCCGGCGGCGGCCTCCGAGCCCGGGCTCATGGAGTCGAGCCGGAACGTGCCGCCGACCAGCCCGGTCTCGGGCGTCTCGCTGGGCGCGAGCGGGCCGGACGTCGGCGTGTCGTTCATCGCGAGATCGCTGGTGGTGCCGGGAACTCGGGTCATGGGCGGATGTCCTTGGAATCGCCCTCGTAGTAGATCGAGAGCGTGAACTTGGTCTTCATCTCACCGTCCACCTTGTCCGAGCGGACGATCGAGAACTCGGGGATGCGCGTGATGCGCGGCAACTGCTCGATGTCGAGCAGGAACTTGTAGAAGCCGTCGAAATCGCCGGTGATCTCGATGTCCAGCGGCTGCTCCATCGCGGTGCCGGCGGTCAGGATCTTGTCGGAGCGCTTGAAGGTCGGCACCTTCAGGTTGCTCTTGGCCGCGATGTTGCTGACCTGGCGGAGGATGTTGTCCATCTCCTTGCCGTTGGGCAGGCGGGCCTCGATCGAATCGATGGCGGTCTTGATCTGCTCGTTCTGGCGCGCGAGGCTCTCGGCCTGCGCCGTCGCGGCGCGCAGCTTCTCGAGCATCTGCTCCTTGTGCGCGATGTCCTGTCGCGCCTTCTCGATCTCGACGTTCTGCGGCTTGAAGACGAAGAAGTACGACGCCACCGGGAGCGCGATGAGCAGGACGAAGAAGATCAACTGGCGGAGTGCGCTGGGCATGGTTATTCCTTCTTCCCCTTCTGGTTCTCGGCGTTCGTGAACACCGGCGAGTTGGGGATGGTGGGGTCGAGGTTGTCCGCGTCGCCGCCGACCTCCGACTCGCCCGGCAGTTTCGCCAGGCTCGGGCGGGGCGGGAGGCGCGGGACGTGCAGCGGCTCGATGTTGCGGGCGTCGACGTCGGACCGGATGCCCGCCTCGATGCGGAACTTGCGCATCATCAGGTCGTCGAGCTTCACGTCGCCGGAGTAGACGAGTTCGACGTTCTCGAGCAGGGGGCACTGCTTGAGCGCCGTGTGGTAGTCGGCGATCTCCTGGTCCGTCGCCGCCAGGCCCATGATCTCGAGCCGGAAGTCGTACCGGGGCGGCATGGGCTTGGGCGGCTTGGGCTCCTCCTTGGGCGCGTTCTTCGGAGACTTGTTGGAGGCGAGCGACCGCGTCTTGGGCGGCGCCTTGCCCGCGCCGGCGGCGGCGCCGGGCGAGCCCGGTCCCTTGTCCAGTTTGCTCGGCTTGGCGTCGAGCCGGCGCGAGCGCAGGTTCAGCTCGCTCAGCGTCAGCTCCTTGGGCATGCGGTTGATGAGCTCGGCCAGGAGGATTGAGCGCGGCGCCTTCTCGATCAGCGCTGTCGTGATCTCCGCCTTCTCCATCATCTCCTGCTTCTGCGCCTCGAGTTTCTTGAGTTCGTCGATCTTGGCGGACTCGATGGCGTACTCGCGGCTCAGGGCCTCGTTGCGCGCCTTGACCACCGTCGCCTGACGGTTGGTGACAAAGAACGCGCCGACGATCCCCAGGATCACGATGCAGAAGAGGATGAACGAGACCACGATCGCGCGCAGTTCGCTCTTGCGCCGCAGGTAGTCCTCGGGCAGGAACGAGGCGTTCGGGTCGGATCGGGACATGAATCGCGTCATGACGGTCGTCCTTGGCTCGCGAGGTCGGTCGGGATCACAGGTCGGTCGGGAGCAGGCTCAGGCCCAGCGCCACGCCCCACCCGGGCTGCTGCAGGGAAAAGTCGGTGTTGACCACGGGCTCCTTGCCCGTCCGCGCGACGCGCGCGAGCGGGTCGGCCACCTGCGCCGGGAGGCGCAGACGCCGGGCGATGTGCTGGCACAGCCCGCGCGAGAGCGACTCGCCCCCGAGCATCAGCGCCCGCGTCACCTTCTTGCCCGGGAAGATCGATTCGTGATAGCGCAGACACATCGCGATCTCGTCCTCGAGGATCTCGAGCGAGTCGGAAAGGT
>CALMQD010000068.1 GCA_937871415.1 uncultured Phycisphaerales bacterium
CCTCCGGGCGTGCCAGCCGCGCCTCGAGCCGATGACACCACCCGCGCCACGGCGCGCCAGAGTGCAGGACAACGGCCTTCTTCTCGGTGCGGGCCTGCAAGAGTCCGGCCGCGAGCACCTGGTCGGCGTTCTGCGCCGCGGCCTCGTGCTTCTTGAGGAACGCGAGCACCTTGGCCGGATCGTGCCCCATCTTGTCGCCCAGCACCGATTCGCCGTTCTCGTCCTTGACCTCGAGCGAGCCCGACTCCTGGTTCGCGACCGCGTGGCCGTCCTCGTCGAGCACGGTCAGGAACGGGAACCCCTCCTCGGGCTTGGCGCCGAACTTCTTCATGAGGTCGGTGTTCTTACCCTTGGCGCCCGCGTCGGCGTGGACGACTTCGTACTCGTACAGCAACTCGTGCGCGATGTCCTTGTTCGTCCGCATCAGCCCGTCGAGTTTCAGGCACCACGTGCACCAGTTCCCGCCCCACTGAACCAGCACGCGCTTGTGGTCCTTCTTCGCCCGCGCGACCGCGGCGTCGATGAGTTGCCCGACGTCCGCGCTCTCGTCATACACCGGCGTTTTCTTCTGCGCCTTGTCGCTCGTCGCTTCCGGCGCGGCCTCTGACGCCTTCGGCGCGCCACCCCCGCCCTGCGAAGCCGGGCCCGCGCCACGCCCCCCCTCCCCGGCCTTCTCAACCGGCTGCGCCCACGCGCTCGCGACGACGCCGAACGCCAACACGCCGGACAACGCGGCAACGAGAACTCTGGACTGACGGGTCATGGGGCCTCCGGGAGATGTGGATCGATCGAGTGTAGTTCGCAGAACCGCGGGCATCACCCGAGGCGAGCATTTCGAGGTCTTTGGAGACGGTGATCGTGGTGACGATGCCAAGTTATCGACGTTACGTGTTAGCGACTCACAGGCTCTGAAGCGCCCAGACCGTGCTTTCGCCAGAAGCCGTCGAGCGCCTTGAAGGCCGAGTTCACGTCAAGGGTGGATGCGCCGGCCTCAGCCGCCATGGAAGGGAACTCGCGGGCCCACGACGCAGGAGGCGGCTG
>CALMQD010000069.1 GCA_937871415.1 uncultured Phycisphaerales bacterium
GCCTGCGGCTCGGCGCCGCCGAGACGGTAGGGGCTGGGCGTCTCCTCGAGCAGGCGGCGGTGCTGCGGGGACGTGGGATCGCAGAGTCCCGCGAGGCAGAGCCTCCAGAGCTGGCGGCTCTGCCGTTCGACCAGGCACGTCTTCCCGCACACCGATCGCATCGCCCGCTGCAACTTCGCCGCGTCCGGCGGCGGCTCGCCCAGGAGTTCGCCGATGTGGTCGGCGATCTGCTTGACCGACCCGAGCAGGTCGAACGCGCCGACCTCCCCGAGCCGGATCACCAGCTCGACGAGGTAGAGCGCGTCCGGGAACCGGAAGCGCATCGCCGTCAGGCAGGCGCGTGCGGCCTCCGACGCCTCACGATGAGCGCGCCCTCCCCGAGCGCCCAGCAGACGCGCATACCGAGGCAAGACCTCCGGTGTGTTTCCTGTCCTCCCGACCATCCGTCGCCTCCAACCCGACGAGGGTACCAAACTGCCGGGCGATCCCATGCGGACCGATCATGCAGGCGCGCAGTCGTACCTGTCTGGCGCGCGGTCTCTTGAGAATGAGCCCAGATGCCAGCCAATCCCCGATTTGCGCAGGCTCGCGCTTACCCGGCCGTCCCCACCCGTCTCCCACTCCTCCGCCACTTCGCGTCCGGTTCGAGTCGTTCCCGCGGTCGGTCTGTCACAGGACCGCTCGCGGACGGACGCGAGTGGCGTACCGCTCCAGCCTCGCCCGGCCCGCGATCGAGCACAAGCCGGCACGTTCCGCTCGAGCGACCGCGACGCGAGCGCCGAGGTTCAGGACGCCGGGGTGGCGGCCGTGTACTTCTTGCCCTCGAGCGCCACGACCTCGCCGAGGATCGCCAGGGTCTCGAGGTGGCGCTCCACGAGGTCGCGCCGAGCACCGACGAATCGGGAGGCCGCCTCTTCGACGGTGATCGGCCCGGCGAGCGTGAGGGTGCGGAGGGCCGTGATCTGGCCGACGGCGTCGGTGGGCCAGGGCGCCGGCGGCGTCTGTTCGACGACCTCGGCCGCGGCCGCGCTCGCGTTGACCGCCGCCTTCTCGTCCTTGGCGAAGCGTGCCCGCTGGTAGTCGGGTCGCAACCATCGAACGTCGCCGGCGCGCTCCTCTTCGAGACGGCGGTCGTGCAACTCGACGAGGCGGTCGAGGATCGTCGCCGTCGGTTCGGGCCACGACCAGCCGTATGCCTCAGCCACGAGGCGATCGAGCTCGTCGTGCAGGTCGCGCAGCGTCGCGCACGCGGCGACCTGATGGATCTCGCGCTCCGTCTTCGAGAGCTCCGCGCCTGCGCGGAGCTTGTCGACGACGTTGTACATGAGGGTGACGCCGACCTTTTCGCCGCGGGACAGCGCGGCGTCGCGGTGCTCGTGGATCTTCTCGGCGACCACGGCGATCTTCTTCCGCAGCGCCGGCGCGGGATCGGGGAACGGGAACGGCTCGAAGCAGGAACTCTTGTTGTAACGGGGGGTCGCGTCGATGCCAAGCCGGCTCCCGGCGGCCAGCGCCCATGTCGAATGAATCGTTGATGAGAGCACGCCGAGCGCAAACGCGTCATCAAGCCCGATGCAGACCAGGGAGTGGCTCGCTGCGACGGTGGCGTCGACGAATGTAAAGATTCGATGCTTGGAGGTCTCGGGCGTGATCATGTAACGCCGCAGGCCCTTGCGGGCCACCCGCCAGTCCTTGCGCGGCTCCGCGAACCGCCACCAGTTCGCCGCGTAGGTCGCACGCTTGTTCGCAAGCCGGTCTGGGCGTACACGATCGCGCACGATGTCGTACAGCACCGGAAACGCCTTGGCCTCGTCCTCGGACATGAGGCCGAAGTCGATCACCCAGATCGGGCGTGGCCGATCCGTCACGTCTTTGCCGCTTCGCAGCGGGTGAATCAACGCGGCATGACGACTATCCGCGGCGAGAAGCCGCCGGGCCTCGGCCTCCTCGAGCTGGAAGCCCGAGCCGGCCAGCAGGAAGCCGAGCGAGGAAATCCCCTCGTTCGCCAGCAACGGGCGACGCGCCGCCCCGGCGACGTCGGCGTGGATCGACAGGTCGTCGTTGAGCCGAGGTCCTCGCCGGACGGACACGACGTTCGCCTCGCCGTCGACCTCGACGAGGGTCGCCTCGGCGGGGTCGCGCGCGATCACGGTCATGGCGACGCGCACGCGCGCGTCGTCGGCCCCGTCGTTCCAGTAGTGGTCCGCGATGGCCCAGGTCACGCGGGCCCCCCGCTCCGCCGCGGCGGCGACGATCGCTCGGTTCGTGGCGTGGGTGATCGCCTTGGTCGTGATGAGTCCGGCGCGCAGGGTCCGCCCCTCGGCGACCTCGATCGCGGCCTTGTGCCACCAGTACATCACGAGGTCGGCGGCGTCGGGCAACTCGGGGTACGTGCGCCGGAGGGCGTCGACGTAGCCGTCGCCCAGCGCCTCCCGCTGCTTCAGCTTCCCGAGGAACGGCGGGTTGCCGATGATGAAGTCCGCAGGCGGCCACTTGGCCGGTCGCGGGTTGCGATATTCATAGTAGGGGATGCGCGCGTCGGGGTCCGGCACCAGCTCGCCGGTCACCGGATGCCGGATCCGCGGAGTGCGGTCGAGGGTCGCCTTCTCGGGGATCTCGATCTTCTTGCCCCACACGAGCACGGCGTCGCGGTTCTCGAGCGTGCCCGTGTCGCGGAGGATCGGCTCCTCGGGCTGCACGTCGCCGTGCGCACGCCGCCAGAACTGGTGAAACCCGATCCACAGCGTCAGCTCCGCGATCTCGCGCGCCCACGGCTTGACCTCGATGCCGTGGAATTGGCTCGGATCGACCTCCTGGAAGCGCAGCTCCCGGGTGCCGGTCACGTCCGCGATCTCGTTGAGCACCTCGAACTCGATGCGCTTGACGGCGTGCATCGTCACGTAGAGGAAGTTCCCGGAGCCGCAGGCCGGGTCCAGGAAGGAGAGCGACCGCAGCCAGTTGTGGAACTCGCGCAGGCGTTGCTCGGCCGCCTTGCGGTTCCCGGCCGCCTTGCGGCCCTTTGTTCCGCCGGCCTCGAGGAGCTGGAGCACCTCGGCCTGCACCGCGGTCCAGCGCTCCCGGATCGGCTCCTCGACGGCGGGCCGGATCACCCGCGCGATGAACTCCGGCGGCGTGTACTCGGCGCCGAGGCGGTGGCGCTCCTTCTCGTCGAGGGCGCGCGTCAGCAGCGTGCCGAAGATCGCCGGCTCGACGTCCGACCAGTCTTTCCCGGCCGCATCGGACAGAACCGCAAGGTCGTCGGACGTCAACGGCAGCCCCTCGGCCTCCGCGAAGAAATGGCCGTTGAACCGCAGCACCTTGCGGAAGCCGAACCGCTTGCCCTCGTTCATGGCCCGCCACAGGTCTTCAACCCCGGGCGGAAACTCCTTCGGGTTCTTCAGCGCCACCTCGTCGATCAGACGGCGGAACGGCTCGTCCTGCAGGAGCCGGACGTCCTCCGCGAACATCGTGAACACGCAACGCATGAGAAACCGGCTGACGCGCTCCTGTCCGAAGCCGCGTGCCTCGAGCGAGGCTGCCAGCCGCGCGAGCTTCTCGGCGATCGCCTTGGTGACCCGCTGCGCGCGCTCGCGTGGATCGCGGACCTTCGGGAACTGCCAGATGTCGCGCAGAAGGGCGATGTCCTCTGGCCGCTCGTGGAGCGAGGGCAGGTCGATCCGCCTGCCGGCGCCGAAGCCGCCGAACCCGCCTTGCCAGCGGTCCCAGACGATCATCGTCCGGCCGA
>CALMQD010000070.1 GCA_937871415.1 uncultured Phycisphaerales bacterium
CCCAGGCCGCCGAGCGCGACCGCGTGGTCGTTGCCGATGACCTGGCAGGCCGCCATGATGACCGCCTCGCAGATGACCGGGTTGACCTTGCCGGGCATGATCGACGAGCCGGGCTGCACGGCGGGGAGGACGAGTTCGCCGATGCCGCAACGCGGGCCCGAGCCCAGCCAGCGGATGTCGTTGGCGATCTTGCTGAGGCTGACCGCGATCGTGCGGAGGTGGCCGGAGGTCTCGACGAAGGCGTCCTTGGCGTGCTGAGCCTCGAAGTGGTTCGCGGCCTCGCGGAAGTGGACGCCGGTCTGGTGCGTGAGTTCGGCGGCGACGAGTTTGCCGAACTCCTCGTGGGCGTTGATGCCGGTGCCGACGGCGGTGCCGCCGAGGGGCAGTTCGGAGAGCGCGTGGAGCGCGCGGTGCAGACGCTCCTCGGCGTGGCGCAACTGCGATGCGTAACCCGAGAACTCCTGGCCGAGGCGGATCGGCGTCGCGTCCTGCAGGTGGGTGCGCCCGATCTTGACGATCTTGTCCCAGTCGGCCGCCTGCTGCTCGAGTTTCTCGGCCATCTTCTTGATCGCCGGGAGGAGTTTGAACTGGATGTCGATGGCCGCGGCGATGTGCATGGCCGTGGGGAAGGTGTCGTTGGACGACTGGCCCATGTTGACGTGGTCGTTGGGGTGGACGCCGCCTTCCTTGAGGAACGCCGCGTCCTTGGATGAGCCGATGGGCTTGTGCATCCGCACGCAGACGATATTGGCGATCACCTCGTTGACGTTCATGTTCGTCGAGGTGCCCGAGCCGGTCTGGAAGATGTCGACGGGGAAATGCGGCGCGAGGCCGTGGAACGACGTGAGGCCGTCGCGGATCTCGTGGCAGGCCTCGATGATGCGCGCGGTGCGGGCGCTGTCGAGCCGCCCGAGACGGTTGTTGACCGTCGCGCACACGCCCTTGAGCAGCGCGTAGGCCTTGATGACGCCCTCGGGCACGGCGCGCCCGGACATGGGGAAGTTCAGGACCGCGCGCTGCGTCGAAGCGCCGTAGAGCGCCGACGCGGGCACTTCCATCTCACCCATCGTGTCCTTCTCGACGCGGGTGGAGGCTGGGGCGCCAGCGCTGGGAGCGGCCCCGTGGGGCTTGGAAGCGCCGGAAGAAGCGGAGAGTGAAGCGGGCTTGGTCGTCATGCCCGCAGTGTAGGAGAAAGGGCCGGCCTAGACCGCCGCGGCCACCGGCTTGTGGGACGCGCCCTTGTCCGCGGAACCCTCGACCTTGCCGTAGGTGCGGGCACGCGGGCGGACGAGCGAGTCGTCGATCGGCACGAGCTCGACCGACACACGCTTCGACGACGGATCGAACTTGGCCAGCGTCGTCTTCATGAAGTGCGCGTCGTCGCGCTCGGGGAAGTCCGTCCGGTAGTGAGCGCCGCGGCTCTCCTTGCGCTGCAGGCTGCCCAGCACGATCGCCTCGGCGAGGATGAGCATGTCGCCGACGGCGCGAGCGTAGGTGAACGACTGGTTCGTCCACGCGGCCGAGTCGGCCAGCACCGCGCGACCGAAGCGCTCTCGCAGTTCGTCGATCTTCTTTCGAGCCTGTTCCAGCCGGCCCGCGCTCTTCACGACCGTGCAAGCCTCGGTCATCTCGTTGCCGAGTTCGCGGTGGATGACGTACGGGTTCGTCGCGGGGTCGTTCGAGCCCTTGTTCACGGTGCCCAGGAGCGCCTTGGCCTTGGACTCCTCCTGGTTCACGACGCGGTCGTAGACCGACTGCGCCAGCGAAGCGGCGGGGCCCTTCGACGGCGCTCCGTCCTTGATGTAGTTCACCACGCTCACGCCGCAGAACAGGCCGTCGAAGATGCACGACAGCAGCGCGTTGGCGCCGAGGCGGTTGGCGCCGTGGTACGCGAAGTTCACCTCGCCGAATGCGTAGAGGCCGTCGACGTTCGTCGCCATGTTGTTCAGCGCGCCCGGCGCGAGGCCCTGGCCGATGTCGGCATTGAGCGGCGCGCGTGCGCCCGACTTGTGCCCCTCGCGCGGCTCGGCGGGGTTGTACGAACCCTTGGTGAACGTCGTCCAAAGCCCGCCCATCGAGTAGTGCACCGCCGGGAAGATCTTCATCGGCGTGAAGCGCGGGTCGACGCCGACGAACTTCTGGTAGATGTCGAGGATGCCGCCGAGCTTGCGGGTGAGGTACTCCGGGTCGCGGTGCGTCAGGTCGAGGTAGACGCACTGCTCGCCGTTGACGCCCATGCCCTGGTTCACGCAGATGTCGAAGATCTCGCGCGTCGCGATGTCGCGCGGCACGATGTTGCCGTACTTGGGGTACTTCTCCTCGAGGAAGTAGTACCGCTCGGCGTCGGGGATGCTCTTGGGGTCGCGCGTGTCGCCCTTGCGGCGGGGAACCCAGACGCGTCCGCCCTCGCCTCGGGCGGACTCGGACATGAGGCGCAGTTTGTCCGCGCCGGGAATGGCGGTCGGGTGGACCTGGATCATCTCCGGGTTGCCGTACCACGCGCCGGCCTGGAAACACCGGGCGGCGGCGGCGCCGTTGCACATGACCGAGTTCGTGCTCTTGCCGTAAACCAGCCCGCAGCCGCCGGTGGCCATGACCACCGCGTCGGCGCGGAACGCGCGGATCTGCATCGTGCGCATGTCCTGCGCGACGATGCCCACGCACCGGTTGTTCTCGATGACCGGGTAGAGGAACTCCCAGAACTCGTACTTGGTGACCTTGCCTTCGACTTCGTAGCGCCGGGTCTGTTCGTCGAGGGCGTACAGGAGTTGCTGGCCGGTGGTTGCGCCGGCGAAGTGCGTGCGCTTGAAGAGCGAACCGCCGAAGAGGCGGAGGTCGCGGAAACCCTCGTTCGTGCGGTTGAACGGCACGCCCATACGGTCGAGCAGGTCGATGATGCGCGGGGCCCAGTTGGCCATCTCGAGCACGGGGTGCTGGTCGGCGAGGAAGTCCCCGCCGTAGATCGTCTCGTCGAAGTGCTCGTACTCGCTGTACCCCTGCTGGCGCGCGACCTCGTTGCAGGCGTTGATGCCGCCCTGGGCGCACACCGAGTGCGAGCGCTTCACGGGGACGAGCGAGAAGAGGTCGACGTTGACGCCCGACTCGGCGATGCGAACCGAGGCCGCCAGGCCCGCCAACCCTCCGCCGACGACGATGACTCGTTGATCCATGGCTCGGTTACCTGTGTGCTTGAAGAATCGCTGAACGGAACGGGGCGGAAAGCGAACAAAGCGAAGAGAAGGTCGTCATGCCCGCGGCCCGGGCTCCGCGGGCTCGGCGTGCAACTGCTTGAGCCGGATCTCGGTCTGGCGTGCATGCTCGACGTTGAGCGTCGCGAAGCGGACGACCGAGCCCAGGCCCAGGGCCATGAGACCCGCGCCCAGCGCCAGGCACACGCGGCCCCAGCGCCGCTGCGCCGAGTCGCTCACGGTGAGGCCCCACGTGATCGCCGCGGTCCACAGACCGTTGGCCAAATGGAACACCACCGCCGCGACACCGATGCCGTAGACGACCGTCATCAGAGCGCCCAGCCCCGTCATGCCATTGCTCGACCCCTGCATGATCGCGGCCATGGACGAACCGGCGAAATCGGCGTCCCACACCATCGCCTTGCCCGGCTCGGCGCCCCAGTTCGCGGGGATCAGGATCGTCCAGCCCCAGCGGAGCGTCGCGACGTGCCAGAAGATAAAGAACAGCCCTACCCACGCGGTGATGCGCTGCCAGGTGTAGCGCCAGTTGTCCGGGTAGGGGTAGTGGCGCACGTTGGGGCGCCCGGTCGTGGCGTAGTACACGCCGAGCGCCGTGTGGAACGCCAGCGGCGCCCAGATCCCGAAGACCTCCAGCAGGAGCAGGAACGGCGTCGAGTGGATGAAATCGACTTCGTGCTGAAAGGTCGCGATGCCCGCGTCGCCATAGACCTGCTTGCGCGAATCGGCCAAGCCCCAGACGACCGACCCGTTGGTCGTCAGGTGGAAAAGCAGGAAGACGCCGACGGGCACGATCCCGGTCAGGGAGTGGAGGCGCCGGAGCAGGAAGTAGTTGCGCTCGAACCAGGGCTTGGCGGCTTCGGTGGCTGCGGGCGAAGGTGCGGTCGTCACGTCGCGCGTTCCTCAGTCCCCGCCCCTCCGACCATGAACCCCCCGACCCGAGAGCGTGTCCAATCCGCGTGAAAGCCGGCGATCAACCGCCGCGGAGACGCTGGGAAGCCTGGGCCGGGTCGAGAGCTGCACCCGGGGCACCCCCGCCCGCCGCCCGCTGCGCCTCCTGCTTCATCGCCATCGCGGTCACCGCCTTCATCAACTCGACGAACTGCATTCGCAGTTCGTTGAGCGCCTGATTCAGATAGTCTTCTTCTTCCTTGGCCAGGTTGCCCTTGGTCTTTTCCTGCAGCACGGCGAGAAGGTCGATGTGGAACCGGGCATACTCCGGGGCGACCATCGCGCGCCCCGTCTGGGGGTCCGGGAACGCGCCCATGTACGTCAGGGCGCCCGTGATGAGTGTTCCGAGCAGCGCCTTGAAGTTCGCTTCGAGCGGTCCCTCTTCCCCTTCCGCGTCCGGATGAGCCTCGCCCCCGACGCCCGGAATCGAGACCGACGCCTTGGGCGCGGCCTTCTGAGCCTTTTCGCGCTCGGCCGCCGCCAGGCGTTCCTTTTCCGCCTGGGCCTGCGCTTTCCAGTCCGAATCCACGATGATCTTGGGCTGCTCGGGGCGACTTTCGGACATGGGGATACGCACTCCTGACGGGCGGCAAGGCGAGTCGTGCGCCGCCGATCGAGTATAGGCGACAGCCCGTGCGATTCACGCTTCGTTTGGGTATCCTCCCCTGACGAAACGGGGGTCCGGGCGAACGCCGGCACGAGGGCAAGGAAGGCTCCACGACATGACGACTGCACGAACGCGCGCGGCCATTCCCGTCGCTCTCCTCGCCTCGGTCGGCGGCGCCATCAGTCTGGCTGCGCTCTCCGGCTGCTCATCGAGCCACGCCGACAGTTCGGGCCGGGGAGAAGCGCTGAGCGCCGCCGATTTCCTGGGACTGACGAGTGCAGCGGAGGACGCGCGCCCGGCGGCGCTGGAACCCGCCGCGCCCGGCAGAACACCGGGAGCACCGGTTGCGACGACCGCCGCTGCCGCCAAGCCTGGGGCGGATGCCTCCCGGCCCGCGAGCGGGGCGGCCGACGCTGCTGACCTGCTGAATCTCAGCCCGTCTGCTGTCGCCGGCGGCTCGGGCAGCCCGCGCTCGGGAACGGCGCCGGACGCACCGGACTCGACGTTCTCGAGCGCCGCATCGCAGGTCGGCGGATCGGTGATCGTCGAATCGAAGGTCGGGCAGATTAACGGCCGCCCGGTGCTGGCATCCCAGATTCTTGAGCCGCTCGACGGTCGACTTCGCGCGCTGGCCACCCAGAACCCCGACACCCGTGCGTGGCTCCGCGAGGCGCGCCCGCTGATCCAGGGTCAGCTCGTCGCCCGCATCAAGGACGAGCTCGTGCTCGCCGAAGCGCAATCGAACCTCACCCGCGAACAGCGCCAGGGCCTTCTGTACTTCCTCGGCAAACTGCAGGAGAACATCGTCTCGGCCCAGGGCGGCTCGGCGCTGCAGGCCGACGAGGCGCTGCAGAGCACCACCGGGCGCTCGCTGCGTGAAGAGGCGCAGGACCGTCTCGACCGCGAGCTCATCGAGTTCGAGCTTCGATCCAAGATCACCCCGCGCGTGGTGGTGCCGT
>CALMQD010000071.1 GCA_937871415.1 uncultured Phycisphaerales bacterium
GAGGTCGACGAGCACGCGGGCGTGTCATTGAGCGACGAGGAACTGGCGAAGCTAACGCTGGCGGCGGACAAGGCCGAGGCCGCGGGACTGCGCACGGCGCTGGTCGTGTTCGACGACCAACAGGTCGTGCTGGATATCCCGACGCGGACCGTGACGGGGCCGGCGGGGCTGGACGGCGCGGCGGGTCGCGGCGCGCCGGGAGTTTCGGTCGGTGCGCCGGGGATTCTGTCGGGCATCGACGGGGTGATCAATCTATCGACGAAGTTCGCGCCCGCGGAGCGGGCGAGCACGCTCGGGACGCCAACGACGCTGGGGATCGGCGGGACGCTGGCGACGCTGCTCGAGCAGTTGGAGGCCCGCAGGGGCCAGGCCCCGGCCACCCCCGGAGGGGGCGTAGCGTCGGGGAACGCGGCGTAGCGCACGGAGGCGCGGGCCGGCGCGGCGCATGGGCGCCGGGAGCGGGAGATTCGTGATCGGGACGTCGGAGGCGCCCCGAACAACCGGAGGGCCAGGGAAGGCCGAGATGCACGGGCGGTTCTGACCCGGCGCGTTGTGTGATGCGCCGGGAAGGACTGCCGACCTCCAGCCCCGGCGCGGGCGACGGGATCGCACCGTTGCGCGCGGCGAGTGGCCGATGTTCGAGGGGCACACCATGGGCTCGACGACCGCGATGTTTACGGGGCTCTCGGGGCTTTCGGCCAGTTCGAGGGCGCTGGACCTCATCGGCAACAACATCGCCAACGTGAACACGACGGCGTACAAGAGCAACCGCCTGCTCTTCTCGTCGGAGTTCTCGCGCAACCTGTCGATCGGGACGACGCCCAGCGCCAACAGCGGCGGCACGAACCCGGGGCAGATCGGCCTGGGGGTGCGCATCGCGGGCACGCAGCGGGACTTCTCCGGCGGGACGCCCTCGCCCACGGGCGATGCGCGCGACCTGGCGATCGAGGGCAACGGCTTCTTCATCGTCAACAACGCCGGCACCGACATGTACACCCGCGCCGGGTCGTTCCGGCTCAACGCGCAGAACGACCTGACGACGATCGAGGGGTTCCGCGTGCGCGGCTACGCCGTCGACGACAACTTTGCGGTCAACCGCGGCACGCTGGTGGACCTGAACATCCCGGTGGGGACGCTGACGCTCGCCGAGGCGACGCGGAACGTGCAGTTCTCGGGGAACCTGAACGCGGGCGGGACGGCGGCGAGCGCGGGCTCGGTGATCGCGCTCGACTCGCTGTCGGTGGCGGCGGGGGCGACCGTGCCGCCCACGGCGCCGAACCTGTCCGAGACGACGTCGCTGCTGAGCGAGCTGGAACTCACGAGCAGCCCGGGCACGCCGGCGTTCCCGGTGGGTTCGCAGATCAAACTGACGCAGGCGCAGAAGGGGACCAAGATCCTGCCCGACGACACGTTCGTGGTCGGCGCGACCAGCACGCTGCAGGACCTGATGGACTTCTTCCGCGAGGCGATGGGGATCAACACCACGACCGGCGCGAACCCCGACGGCAACACGCCGGGGTTGTCGCTCGATCCGGCCACGGGCGTGGTCACGATCGTCGGCAACGTCGGCACGGCCAACGACCTGGCGATCGACGCGGGGGATATCGAGGTGCGCGACGCGAGCGGCGCGCTGCTCTCGCGCCCGTTCACGCCGACCGAGTCGGTGCAGGCCAACGGCGAGAGCGTCCGCACGACCTTCGTCGCGTACGACTCGCTGGGCAACCCGGTGACGGTGGACCTGACGGCGGTGCTGGAGGCCAAGACCGCGCAGGGGACCACGTGGCGGTACTTCGTGGACTCGCCGAGCCCGGTGAGCGGGCCGCTGTCGGTCGGCACGGGCACCGTGAACTTCGATTCGCTGGGCCAGATCGAGGGCGACGGCACGCTGACGATCACGCTCGACCGGACCGGCACCGGCGCGGTGACGCCGATGGACGTGACGCTCAACTTCCGCTCGCAGGCGGGCGCGGTGACGGCGCTGACGGATCAGACCTCGACGATCGCGGCGACGTTCCAGGACGGCACGCCGCTGGGCACGCTCACGAGTTACGCGGTGGGGAACGACGGGGTGATCATCGGCGCGTTCACCAACGGCCTGAGCCGGGTCGTGGGCCAGGTGGCGCTCGCGACGTTCTCGAACGCCGAGGGTCTGGTGGACGCGGGGAACAACCTGTACCGGCCGGGGCCCAACAGCGGCACGCCGGTGGTCTCGGCGCCGCTGGAGTTTTCCGCGGGGCGGGTGCTGGGGGGCGCGCTGGAACTCTCCAACGTCGATCTGTCGAAAGAGTTCATCAACATGATCCTCGCGTCGACGGGGTACTCGGCGGCGTCGCGGGTCATCACGACGACGGATC
>CALMQD010000072.1 GCA_937871415.1 uncultured Phycisphaerales bacterium
GATCCCTCGATCCCTCGATCCCTCGATCCCTCGATCCCTCGATCCCTCGATCCCTCGATCCCTTCCCCTCCCTCACCTCTCAAACATCTGCATCTGGCTCGTCGCGATCTCATCCGTCACCGGGTGCGACGGGTCCAGCCGGTATTCCCCCGTGTAGCACGCCGTGCAGTAGTGCCCCGCCGGGCGGCTCATGCACGACAGCATCCCCTCCAGCGACAGGAAGTGCAGCGAGTCCACGCCCAGGTACGCGCGGATCTGCTCCACCGACTTCTCGTGCGCGATGAGCTGGTCCCGCGTCGCGAAATCCACCCCGAAGTAGCACGGGTGCCGGATCGGCGGGCACGAGATCCGCAAATGCACCTCTTTCGCCCCCGCCTCGCGCAACTGGTTCATCTTCACCCGCGTCGTCGTCCCGCGCACGATCGAATCGTCCACGATGATGATCCGCTTCCCGTCCACGATCTCGCGGATCACGTTCAACTTCAGCCGCACCGCCGCCTGCCGCTGCTCCTGCGTCGGCTTGATGAACGTCCGCCCCACGTACCGGTTCGGAACGATCCCCTCGCGGTACGAAATCCCGCTCGCCCGCGCATACCCCGCCGCCGCCGACCGGCCCGAGTCCGGCATCGGCATCACGTAGTCCGCATCCACCGGCGCCTCCCGCGCCAGTTGCATCCCCAGCGACTCGCGCACCACCTGCACGTTCTGCCCGAACACGTTGCTCGACGGGTTCGCGAAATACACGTGCTCGAACACGCAGTGCGCCGGCCGCGGAGCCACCTCCGAGAACCGCCGCGACCGCACCCCCTCGTCGTCGATCGTCACAATCTCCCCCGGCTCCACCTCGCGCAGCATCCTCGCACCCACCACGTCCAGCGCCACGCTCTCGCTCGCCACCACGTACCGCCCGTCCGCCATCTGCCCCAGGACCAGCGGCCGCCATCCCCACGGGTCCCGCGCCGCCTCCAGTCGGTCCGGGAACCGGCACACCACGCTGACCACACTCTGCAACTGCCGCAGCGTCGCCGCCAAGGGGTCCACCGCACGCTGCTGCGCCGGCGACGCCAGCAGATGGATGATGACCTCCGTGTCGCTCGTCGTGTGGAACAGATGCCCCGCGCGCTCAAACGCCTCCCGCAGCGCATCGGCGTTGATCAGGTTCCCGTTGTGCGCCAGCGCCACCTGCCCACCCACATACGACTCCAGCAGCGGCTGCGCGTTGCACTGCTTGCTCCCGCCCGCCGTCGAATACCGGTTGTGCCCGATCGCCCCGCTCGCCGGCCGCGCCTCGCTCACGCCCGGCCCCTTCGGCAAGGGCGGCAAGAGCGTCGCGCTCTCCGCCGGTTTCAGCGCCGCACGGTGCTGACCGTTCGTCCCCGAACCGCCCGCCCTTCCGCCCGCGCCTCCTCCCCCGCACGGCCGCGCCGCAAGCGTCAACTGGTCCAGCGAACGCTGATCAAACACCTCCGTCACCAGCCCCATCCCCGTGTGCGCCGCCAGTTCCGCCCCGTTCGTGACCGCGATCCCCGCCGACTCCTGCCCCCGGTGCTGCAGCGCCCGCAGCCCCATGTACGACACCGCCACCGGGTCCGCCCCACCCGGCTGCCCGGCCCCCCACACGCCGAACACGCCGCACTTCTCTTTCGCTTCCCCGCCGCTCCCCGTTTGCGCCGCGCGCAATCCCCCGCCCTGCAAAACCGCCAGCCGCACGTGCTTCGGTTGATCGCTCACGCGCCCGCCCTTCCTACGTCAACCCTGTACGTCGGACTCGACACACGCTCCAGACCCGAGCGACCCATTCTAGCGCGCACAAACTACCGCTCAGCCGCGATGCCAGTCCGGGAGAGAAAGGTCGGTGCGCTCGCTCTTTGTTTTCAGACAAGAAAGGTCGTTCTTCGCCTTCGGCTGCAACGCCGAGTCGCCAAGACGCAGAGGTCGCCAAGACGCAGAGGTCGCCAAGCAGCAACCGCCCGCCGTGCCGCCTTCGTTGCTGCAAATCGAGTTGTTCCTTTCCCTTCGTCGTTTCGTCCCT
>CALMQD010000073.1 GCA_937871415.1 uncultured Phycisphaerales bacterium
CGTGCCACCGGATGCGGCTCGGCGCATCCGGTGCTGCTTTCATCCCCTCCTTCGCGCCGTGCCACCGAGTGCGGCCGTCGCGGCCGCTCTCGGTGCAATCAACAACCCGTTCCCCAATCCCACCCGGCGTGCCTCCGGATGCGGCTCGGCGCATCCGGTGCGGCCTTCATCCCCTCCTTCGCTCCGTGCCTTCGTCGCTTGCGTTTTCCCCTCCGTGGCTTCGTGACTCCTGACCCTTCCTCAGCCCTCTCCCCCTTGTCCATTTCCGTGCAGCCACTCCGGCAGCGCCGCCGGCCGCCCCGTCCTGTCCACGCACGCCAGCAGCGTGCTCGCCGTCATCACCACGTCCCCCGCGCCCAACTTCCGCACGGGCGTGATACCCCCTCCGCCCCCCGCACCCCCCGCACCCCCCGCAGCACTCGACGCACGCACCACCTCGTACTCGTGCCGGATCTTGATCCGCGACCCGCCCACCACCTTCACCCGCACGTCGATCTCGTCGTCATAGAACGCCGGCAACCGGTACGACGCCTCGACCTTCACGATCACCAGGAACACGCCGCTCGCTTCCATCTGCGCATACGTCACCCCCGCGTCGCGCAGCAGTTCCGTCCGCGCCATCTCCAGCCACGGCAGATACGCCGCGTGGTGCGCAACCCCCATCGGGTCACACTCGCAGTATCGGACCCGCACCCGCGTCACGCCTTCACGCGCTACAGGCTTGCTCGGTGCGGGCAACTGGGGATCAGGGCGGCCGGATGTCATCATCTCTACAGCATAGAAACGCCGCCGTGCCGATCCCGAACAACTCTTCACCGGCCCCCGTTCCCACGCCCCAGGCCCCCTTTTCCCGGCGAACCGGCATAAACTCCACGCTCATGGTCCCCCAAGGCGAACGACTCGCCACCAAGATCCGCGTCCGACTCCTCGAACCCGAGGACTCCCTCGCCCACCTCACCGGCCTGTTGCACCGCGCATACAAGCAGCACGCCGACCGCGGCCTCAAGACCCTGGCCGCCTTCCAGCCCGAGGAAGTCACCCGCAACCGCATCGCCGACGGCGAGTGCTTCGTCGCCACCTACCTCGGCAAGGTCGTCGGCACCATCATGTTCAAAACCCCGGAGCAGACGCGCCGCTCCTGGCCCACCGTCCCCTGGTTCAGTGTCCCCGGCCAGCACCCGCTCCCGGCTTCCGGCGTCGCCACCTTCTCGCAGTTCGCCGTCGAACCCGAGTACCAGGGCCGCGGGATCGGCTCCGAACTCATGAAGATCGTCGAGACGCGCACGCGCCAGGCCGGCGCCGCCGAGACCGCCCTCTCCACCCCCGAGCCCGCCGAGTGGCTCGTCCAGATGTACCAGCGCTACGGCTACCGCATCGTCGAGCACTGGGTCTGGCCCGGCGCCAACTACACCAGCGTCATCATGAGCAAGCCCGCGCCCGCCGAGGTCTCCCCGGTCGTCCTCGCCGCGCCCTCGAGTGCTTCCCTCGGCCGGCGCTGAGACTCCCGGCGCGCCATCCACGCTCAACTCGATTCCTGATCCCACACTCCGCTGGGATGCGCATCCGATGCGCCGCCGCCGTCGCACGCTCACACCGCGCCTCCCGCTGGCCACCGTTCGCCACTCCGCCTCCGCTCTGTGTGCTCCTGGCCACACCGCGCCGCTCCGCCCTTCCCGGAACGCTCAGGCCGCAACCGATTCACGCTTCCGCGCGCGGCACGCTGATTGCATCGGGTGCTCTCGCCGATCGTCGAACGTCCACACCTTCCGCGATCGTCGTACTCAGTCCGTGTTGAAAGGAGACCCCATGAACTTCCGTCACTCGTCCCTCGGCACGCTCGCCCTCGCCGCCATCCTCGCCCTCACGCCCGCCGTCTGGGCGCGCCACGGCGCCGACGACCGCAACGCCGGCTCGTCC
>CALMQD010000074.1 GCA_937871415.1 uncultured Phycisphaerales bacterium
CAGGCCCGAAGGCCCCAGCGCCACGCCGGCGACCAGGAGCGGAAGCACCGCGGGAATGCGCAGGCGTGAAGCGGCGGCCGACAGCAATGCGCCGGCGCCGAAAGCAATGGCAAGCGTGGTGGTGGGTCCGGTGTGCACGCCGGAGGATACTCCGGACAAGACCATCGGTGGACTTATCATGCAGACTCAGCCGGAGACCGATCCCGATGACCGACGCGCCTGCGAACAACGATCATCCTGGTCACCCGTTCGGGAACCTGGTACACATCCGGATCCCGGTGGCCTGGGGCGAGATGGACGCGTTCGGGCACGTGAACAACATCGTCTACTTCCGGTACCTGGAGAGCGCGAGGATCGAGTTCATCCGGCGCTGTGGCTGGTTTGCGCCCGAGCCGGGAAACGCCGTCGAGCCGCCGGCGGGCCGGTACGGGGTCATCCTGCACTCGGTGCGCGCGCGGTTCCGCTCGCCGGTGAAGTTCCCCGATCACCTCGTTGTTTCATCGCGTGTCGCGCTGCTGGAGTCTGATCGCGTGACGCTCGCCCACGACATCTGGAGCGAGCAGCAGAAGCGCATCGTGGCGGAAGGTGAGGGTGTCATCGTGGCCTATGACTACGAGCGGGCGTGCAAGTCGGCTATTCCCGATGGGATCGCTGCACGCATCCGGATGCTCCAAGCCTCAGGCAACGCGGGAGGACCCGGATCGGTATGCTGAGGCCATGGACACCCAGCCGATTCCTCGCCGCGGATTCTCGCTGATCGAACTCCTGGTGGTCGTCGCGATCATCGCGATCCTGGTGGGGCTGGTGTTGCCGGCCCTTTCCAGCGCACGCAAGTCGGGCAAGTCGGCGGTGTGCGCATCGAACCTGCGTTCCGTGGGTCAGGCCCTGGAGGCGTACAGCGGAGACAACAAGGAAATCGTCTGTCCGTCTTACAACATGACCGGAGTCACCGGGCTGGACGGGGCGATCGACGGGTGGGGTCCGATTCTCGACCGCGACGGGTACTTCGTCGGCGCCGGGCAGCAGCAGTTCGATCGTTCTCCGCTGGTCTGCCCGGAATCGAAGGACGTTGGCGGCGTGGCGAGCGGGCAGACCGGCAATAACCTGGACAACCCCAAGGGCTGGATGGACTGGCCCAATCTCCGCACCGGCTCGGCCAACATCCCGCAGACAATTCCCGAGCGTGACTTCAACAAGATCATGAAGGTCGCGTACTGGATCAACGCCAACAACCCCATCGGCTCCGCCGCCGAGGTGGTGCCGGACCTGTACTACACGGGCAGCGTGGGCTATGGCCCGGGTTCCAACGGCGTGTACATCACGTACACGCGTGTATCGGCGTTCACGCGCCCGCACACGCTTGTCGCCGCGGCCGACGGGGTTTATGCGGGCCGCCAGCGCGACAACCGCTGGGGGGTGACGAACTCGCGGATCGGGTATCGGCACCCCGGGAACTCGAAGGAAGGGGCCGCCAACACTGTGTTCGCCGACGGGCACGTAGCGCCTATCGGCGGGCGCGTGTTCCCACGGGCTCTGGGCGGCTCGAACAATCCGGACAAGGTGGTCGACGAGAACACCCACGACGAACCGACGGTTTATGCGAACCCGGTCAAAGCGCTGGGGCTGTGATGCGCATCGAACCGAGCGATTTGACGGCACAGGTAGTTACGTAGTAATCTACCGACTTCAACGACCTTCAAGGATTCTTCGCACATGATTCTTGCATTGATCACGCTCGCGATTGTGACCGCCATCGCCGCAGCCATCGCGGCGGTCTTTCTGATGATCGCGACGAAAGTGGTCTACAAGCAGGCTGTGCCGTACGGCGAGTGCTTCGCGATCGCATTCATCTCGATCCTTGTTTCCGGCGTCATCAACTTCCTCCTGCGTTTCGTCTTGGCGGACCAGCCGCTGGTCTCGATGGCGGCAGGCTCGGTCGTCGGGTTTGTCGTCATGATGCTGACGATCAGTAATCGCCTCGATGCTCCGCTGCCGAAAGCGGCGGCCATTGCCGGGATCGTGTACGCCATTTACATCACCATCTCGGTGTTGATCCTGTTGGTCGGGTTGGGGGCGGCCGTGGCGGCGGGCGGAGCGGGCGGGACGGGCGGAACCACGCCGCTCATCCTTCCCGCGCTTCTACCCTGAGGCATGACGCTCCAGGAACTCCAGGTCACTTTTCAGGCGCTCTCCTCGCTCGCCATCGCGGGCGGCTTCATTTTCACGGCGATGCAGTTCCGTTCGTACCGCAAGGCTCAGCACGTCGCCAACTTCGCCAAGCTCGTCGAGATGCAGATGCACCTCCGCGAGATGCGTGTGCACGACCCGAAACTCGCCGAGGTCTATCGGCATGACATCGAGTCCACGCACTCGGAGAAGGAGGTCCGCGAGTACTTCTTCAACCTCATGCAGCTGTCGGTGTTCGAGATTGTCTGGTTCGCCCACCGGCACGGTCAGTTGCCCGATGACTACTTCCGGTCGTGGGAGGAACGGATGCTGGACATCGCGTCGGAGGCGAGTTTCCAGCGCATGATGGCTGCGCCGAGCATGAAGATCATGCACGACGAGTTCCAGGGGTACATGCTGGGTGTGCTGCGCCGGGCCCAACAGCGCGGCGCCGGGACAGCTACCCCCGCCGCCGGACGGTAACCCCGCGCGGAGTCGAGCTCTCGATCACGGTTCCTTGGCGGTCTCGACGGGGTACGAGGGCTTGTTCGAGTAGACGTTGTCTGTCCGGGCACCCGGATCGCCGTCGGCGCCGGCGGAGTAGAAGTACGGCTGCGAACCGGTGCAGACGCCCTCGTCGCCTGTGCCCGTCTGGCCGGCCGCGGGCCGGATGCTGCGGATGTACTGGAGCATCGCGATCGACCCGCCGACGGTGCGGGCGTTGACGGTACGGCGCGCACGCGTCGAGATCACCGTCCCGTCGCCAAGGGTCACCGACCCGTAACCGCCATCGAACTTGGGATGAACGAAGCGGATGGGGCGTCCCCACGCGTCCTTGACGGTTGTTGCCTGGAGCGGGACGTTGTTCTTGTCGGTCGGGCTCGGGTGGGACGCGAAGTGAGCGCCGGATACGAGCGGCCCGGTCGTGACGAGTTTCGGGTCGAGTGTGCGGATGCCCGTGTCAATCGCCGTGGATGCACGTCCGGCGAGCAGGAACAGGCCCAGGCTGGGCTCGGCGGGGTTCGAATCCGAGTTGTAAACCCCCGCGGCCGCGCCGTTGATCTGCGCGTCGATGATCGGAAACTCCGCGCCCTGCCCGTCGGTGTAGAGCGCCGGGATCTTGTCGCCGACGTCGCCCTGGTAGGCGCCGACGAAGGTCTCGAGAGCGCGGATGGTGTCCTTTGTCAGCGCCGACTTCCCGCCGCCGATGACCTGCTTGCCGAGGATGAAGCCGATCGACGCGAGAATCCCGATGATGGCGATGACCACGAGGATTTCGATGAGCGTGAACCCGCGCATCGCGGAGGTGCTCGGCCGCCGGGCGCGTTGTGCGTGTCGAAGCGTGTGTTCCAAGGGTTGCTCCATTTGCGAACCACCGAACGGGCCCAGAACGCGGGCGGCGAGAGAACACAATAACGGCCGGAGTCTACCTCCGATACGAATGCGCCGCGCCGGGGATGCCGCGGACGCACGGATTCGCCCTCGCGGCCACGGCCGCTCTGCGGGAAGAGCAAGGGCGGGCCGGGGATTGCCCCCGGCCCCTGCGATCAGGCCGTCGGCGGCGGATCGAGGCCCGGTCCGCTGATCCCGCCGATGTTGCCGCCGCCGCCGGGCATCGCGACGGGCTTGAAGGCGAACCCGCCGCCCGCGGGGGCAGTCGCGGGCGCCGCCGGTCGGGGCTGGGCAGCGGGCGGCTGCGGT
>CALMQD010000075.1 GCA_937871415.1 uncultured Phycisphaerales bacterium
GGCGTCGGCGGTGCCGTAAGGCCGGGGCGCACCCAAAGGGCATGAAGGAACCCGCGCGGGCCGTCAGGAACCCTTGACGGCCCGCAGCACTTTGCGCACGAACGAGGCGACGGGCGCGGGGAGCGCGTCGACGGCGTCGTGGAAGCGGCGTGACCACTTGAGCGCGGGCTTGCTTTCGTACATGGAGGCGAGGCGTGCGGCCTCGCGCTGGGCGCCGGCGCGGACGTCCTCGCACTCGCGCCGGAGGCTGTCGGCCTCCTTGCGGGCGCGTTCGAGCTCGCCGAAGAGCTCGATGTTGCGGGCGCGCAGGTCGCGGACGAAGATCGCGTCGAGGTTCTCGTCGAGCCAGTTGGCGTCGGCCTTGCGGAGGAGCAGGTTGGAGCGGGCGATGATCTCGCCGGCGTGCTTCTCGTAGAGGGCCTTGTGCTTGGCCATGAGGAAGCGGAAGAGTTCGTCGTGATGACGGACGGACTCCATGACCATGGTCGTGTCGCTGTGGCGTCGCCAGTTGAAGAGGGGCTCGCGGACGCGCACGCCGCGCCAGCCGCGGGCGCTCATGCGGAGCCAGAGGTCCCAGTCCTCGTAGCCCTTGCGCATGGAGGCGTCGAATCCGGGGCAGTCGGCGGGCGCCTGGTCGAGACCCGCGCGGGCGGGCCGGCGGGTCTCGGCGGCGAGGGCCTCGAAGCACTCGCGCCGGATGAGCGCGGTGACGGGGTGGAGGTTCGTGATGAGCAGGAGGATGGGGTCCCACGCGGGCACGGCCCAGGTGCCGAAGGCCTTGTCGGTGAGGCGCTCCTGGCAATAGGCGTGCGAGACGGCGCCCGGGCCGAGGGTTCGCGCGGCGGGGTCGGCGGCGAAAGCGGCGTCCATGGCGCCGGCGAGTGCGCGCACGAACGCGGGCTCGAGATAGTCGTCGGCGTCGAGGAAGACGAGGAACTCGCTCTCGTGGACCATCGCCCGGGCGGCGCCGACGTTGCGTGCGCCGGGGAGCCCTGTGTTGGGCTGGTGGATGACCTCGACCCAGCCGGGCAGGTCGCGGCACTGGTCGCAGGCCCTGGGGGTCGTGCCGTCGTTGGAACCGTCGTCGACGATGACGACGCGCGCGTCGGTCTGTTCCTGGGCGAGGCAGGAGCGCACGGCGTCGGCGACGAACTTGCCGTGGTTGTAGCAGGGGATGACGAAGGTGACGCTGCGTTCGCGCCGCGCCGGGGCGTCGGCTTCGGGCGCGGAGGAGCCCGCGGGCGACGGGGCGGACGGGTTGGGGCGTCGAGGCGACGACATGAGGGAGAGGGAGATTATCGCGTGGTGGGTGGGGCCGCCGGGGCCGTCGATCCGGGTTTGGACGCGAGAAGCGGGCGTGTGTTCGCGGGGAGCGTCGGGCACGCGGGGAGTTCGCACGGGGCGTTGCGCGCCGATACCCTTGCCTTCACGTGACGCACTTCTGGCAATACGCACGCCTGCTGCTCCGCTACCGGGCCCTGCTCGTGCTGGCGATGGTCTTCGCCACGCTCTCGGCGGGCGGGCTGGGGGCCGGGCTGCTGGGCATGAAGCCGGTGCTGGACAAGGTGCTGGGGGGAGTCGGCGCGCCGGGGGGGACGCCGGGGGTCGCGCCGGGCGCGGGGGGCAAGGACCTGCCGGCGCTGGCGGCGGACCTGAACCAGTCGCTGGCCCGGATGGGGAACTGGACGCCCCGGATCCCGGACGCCTGGATCGCGCAGTTGCCCACGGGCGCGTTCACGGCGGTGGTGTGGATCGTGGTGGGGCTGGGAATCCTGACGATCGTGGGCGCGGCGTGCAACTTCCTGCACGCGTACCTGTCGCTGACGATCATCTCGCGGACGATCGCGAACATCCGGCGTCAGGCGTTCCGGCACGTGATCCATCTGCCGCTGCGGACGGTGGTGTCGGTCGGTCCGAGCGACCTGGTGTCCCGGATCGTGTACGACTCGGCGGCGCTGTCGATCGGGTTCAACGCGCTGCTGTCGCGCGTGGTGGCGCAGGTGAGCAAGGGGTTCGTCGCGGTGCTGGTGGCGTTCTGGTTCCAGCCGATCCTGGCGGGGGTGGCGCTGGTGGCGGCGCCGGTGGTGTACACGATCATCCGCAAGCTCGGCAAGCGGATCCGGCGCGCGTCGAAGTCGGCGCTGCAGGGTCAGGCGGACCTCTACCACACGGCCAACGAGGTGCTGTCGGGGCTGCGGGTGGTGAAGGTGCACGCGGCGGAGCGCGCGGAGGCGGGGCGGTTCCACCGGATCAACAAGGCGGTGGTGAGCCAGGAGTTCCGGGTGCGGACGGCGCGGGCGCTCTCGTCGCCGCTGGTGGAGACGGTGGCGCTGTTCATCCTGGGCGGGCTGTCGCTGGTGGCGATCAAGGCGATCCTCAACGGGCACCTGGACCGGGCGGAGTTCCTGATCGTGCTGGGCTCGCTGGGGGTCGCGGGGGCGTCGCTCAAGCCGATCACGGGGCTGGTGAACGACATGCAGCAGGCGTCGGCGGCGGCGCAGCGGCTGAGCGAGATCACGGGCTATGCGCTGGAGACGGGGCACGACGCGCGGCTGGCGCGGCTGCCGCGCCACGAGCGGGAGATCGAGTTCCGGGATGTCCGGCTGACGTACCCGAACTCGGCGCGTCCGGCGGTGGACGGGGTGTCGCTGACGATCCCGTTCGGATCGACGATCGCGTTCGTGGGGCCCAACGGGTCGGGGAAGACGTCGCTGCTGTCGCTGATCCCGCGCCTGTTCGATCCGGACGAGCCGGCGCCGGGCTCGGGTGAGCGCGGGTGCGTGCTGGTGGACGGGCGCAACATCCGCGAGTTCTCGGTGCGGTCGGTGCGCCGGCAGATCGCGGTGGTGACGCAGGACACGGTGCTGTTCCGTGGGTCGATCCGCGACAACATCGCGTACGGCGCGGAGGGGCTTGGGCTGACGAGCGGGGCCCTGGACGAGCGGATCCGGGACGCGGCGAAGCGCGCCCGGGCCGAGGAGTTCATCCTGGCCAAGCCCGACGGGTACGACACGATGCTGGGGGAGGGCGGCTCGGGGCTTTCGGGCGGGCAGCGTCAGCGGATCGCGATCGCGCGGGCGATCCTGCGCGAGCCGGCGATCCTGATCCTCGACGAGGCGACGAGCATGATCGACGCCGAGAGCGAGGCGCAGATCTCGGAAGCGATCTCGGAGTTCGTGGGGGTCGCCGGCGCGGGAGCGGGCGAGGCCCGGGCCAAGGGTCGCACGTGCCTGATCGTGGCGCACCGGCTGTCGACGGTGCTCGCGGCGGACCGGATCGTGGTGCTCGACCAGGGGCGGATCGTGGACCAGGGGACGCACGCGGAACTGCTGGGGCGGTGCAACCTGTACCGGCGGCTGGCGCGCGAGCAGTTGATTGATGCGCCGCTCCCCGACGCCGCGGGCACGGTGGCCTGAGAAACACCCCATGCACAAGACCCACCCCGACGGGACGGTGATCGAGTCGCTCTGCGACTTCTGCGGCGCGCGGTTCGAGGACGAGCCGATGATCGAGGGGCACCAGGGGTCGCTCATCTGTCTGCGGTGCCTGAGCGTGGCGTACGCGGACGTGGTGCACTTTGGCGGCGGGCACGAGGGGGCGGGGAGGCGGTGCACGATGTGCCTGGAGGACCGGAAGCAGGCGCAGTGGGAGTCTCCGGCGCGCGAGGGGGCGCGGATCTGCCT
>CALMQD010000076.1 GCA_937871415.1 uncultured Phycisphaerales bacterium
CGAGCGGCAAGCCCCTCACGGCGTGCCCCGCGTGCGGGCTGGCGTTCAGCAGTTTCCGCAACAGCGGGCTCCTGGGCTGCCCCGAGTGTTACCGGGCGTTCGAGGGGCAACTGGCGCCGATGCTCGCGCGAGCGCACGAGGGCGGCACGCACCACGTCGGCAAAAAGCCGGCGCGGGCGGCGGAGGAGGGCGCGACCAAGGCCGGGCCCGCGAAGGCCGCTTCGACGCCGGGCGCGAAGAAGCCCGCGACGGGTCATGTGGTGAAGGCCGCGACCGGCGCGGGAGGTCCGACCTCGGGCGCGCCGGCGTCGGACCGATCAGCGTCGATCGCCGCGGCGAAGAAGAAACTGGCCGAGGCGATCGCGAGCGAGCAGTACGAAGTGGCGGCGAAGCTGCGCGACGAGCTGGCGCGACTGGAAGGTCGTGCCATCGGACCCAAGGCGGGCGGTGCCGGCGCCGCGGAGCCCGGCAAGGGGGGTGACTCATGAGCGGCAAGCCGCGAGGCAGTGGCGGCCCGGGCGGGGGCGACCACCCGGGCGCGGGTTCATCCGGCGACGGGGCGGGCGGGTGCTTCCCGACGGCGGTGGTCCGTCGCGGCGTGCACTGGCTCAGCGGCCTGGGGCCTGATGGCGATGTGGTGGTTTCGTCGCGCGTGCGCCTGGCGCGAAACCTCGCCGGGTTCCCGTTCCTGAACCGCGCGACGCGCACGCAGCGCCAGGGCGTGCTCGATCGCACGCGCGAACGTCTGCTCGCCCTCGCCGCCGGAGAGAGTCCCGCGGGCGCCGGGGCGGGATCCGCGGCTCCATCGAAGCGGCTCTGCCAGCAACTGCTGTGGGTCGACGTTCACCGTGCGCCGACGCTGGACCGGACGCTCATGGTCGAGCGGCACCTGATCTCCAAGGAGCACGCGCGCGGGCCGACGCCTTTCGGCGGTCCGGGGGCATCCGTCACGGCCTCGGGCACGGAGGACAAGTCGGGCGGGGGCATGCTCATCGTCGGCGGCGGGGCGCTGGCCGGCGCCGGGAACGGTGGCGAGGACGAGCCGGCGCGCGAGGGCAAGCCGACGGGGGCTGCGGGGGCAGGAGCGGGCGTGACCGGCGAGCCTCGCGGCGTGGCGATCTCGCTCCCCGACGAGTCCCTGAGCGTGATGGTGAACGAAGAGGACCATCTGCGCCTGCAGGCGCTGGTCTCGGGGCTGGGTCTGCTGAGCGCGTTCGCGGCCCTGTCGCGCGTCGACGACGCGATCGAAGGCCCGACGAGCGCGGGCGAGGTCGAGTACGCGTACTCGGCCCGGTTCGGTTACCTCACCGCCTGCCCCACCAACGTCGGCACGGGCCTGCGGGCGAGCGTCATGCTCCACCTGCCGGGGCTCAAGTTGCTGGGGGAGATGGACAAGGTGCGGCGCGCCACTCGCGACATGTCGCTCGCGGTGCGCGGGTATTACGGCGAGGGGAGCGAGGCGGCGGGCGAGTTCTTCCAGATCTCCAACCAGACCACGCTCGGCAAGACCGAGACGGCGGTGATCGAGGAACTGGAGCGTGAGATCATCCCGCAGGTCGTGGCGTACGAGCGCGCCGCCCGGCGCGTGCTGCTCGACAAGCGCCGGCGACTGCTCGAGGACAAAGTCTTCCGGGCGCTGGGAACACTGCGCCACGCGCGGCTCCTCACGCCCGAAGAGGCGATCATGCTCCTGTCCGACGTGCGGCTGGGCGTGCTGGTGGGCCTCATCCAGGATGTGACGCACCAGCAGGTCAACCAGCTCGTCCTGCTCACCCAGCCGGCGCACCTGCAGCGGGCCTTGGGGCGGGAGATGGACCAGGGCGAGCGCCGGGAGGCCCGGGCCGACTTCGTGCGCCAGGCGCTGGGGGCGTAGGCCGCCGCCTCAGTCACGTCCGAAAAACGCCGATACCGGGTGGTCGTGCCCGTGCCGGGTGTTCGTGCGCGTGCATACGTTGCCGCTCGCGTGCGGGGCGCGCGCCGCGCCGGGGTTCCACTCGTGGTCCAGACGTCGTTCCCGAAAGACAAGATCCGCGTGCTGCTGCTGGAGAAGATCCACCCGGAGGCGGACGCCGTCTTCGCGCAGGAACGCTTCAGCGTGGCGCGCGTTGATCGTGCGCTGACGGGCGACGAACTCGTCCGGGCCGCGTCGGGGGAGAGGGTCGACGGCCTGCGCGAAGTCTCGGGCTCGCATGCGGTCGGGAGCGGAGCGAGTGGGGGCGGACCGGTGCACATCGTGGGCATCCGATCGGCGTCGCAGTTGCGCGGCGCGGACCTGGCCAGACTGCCGCGGCTGCTGGCGGTCGGGTGCTTCTGCATCGGGACCAACCAGGTCGACCTGCGCAGTGCGAACCTCGCGGGCGTGCCGGTCTTCAACTCGCCGTTCTGCAACACCCGGTCGGTGGCGGAACTCACGGTCGCCGAGGTGATCGCGCTGCAGCGCGGCCTGCTCACCAAGTCGTCGCAGATGCACCGTGGGCAGTGGGACAAGTCGGCATCGGGCTCGCACGAAGTGCGCGGGCGCACGCTGGGCATCGTCGGCTACGGGCGCATCGGCTCGCAGGTCTCGATCCTCGCCGAGGCGCTCGGGATGCGGGTGGTCTACTTCGACGTCGCGCCGGTGCTGCCGCTGGGCAACGCCCGCGCGTGCCGCACGCTCGAGGAGCTGCTGTCGCAGTCCGACGTCGTGTCGCTGCACGTGCCGGCGACCAAAGCGACCCAGAATCTCGTCTCCTCCAGGCTCATCGGTCTGATGAAGCCCGGCGCGCTGCTCATCAACAACGCGCGCGGAAGCGTCGTGGACCTGGGCGCGCTCGCCGAGGCGCTCAAGTCGGGCAAGGTCGGCGGCGCGGCGCTCGATGTCTTCCCCGACGAGCCCTCGTCGAACGACGAGGTCTTCCGTTCGCCCGTCTGCGGGCTCGACAACGTCATTCTCACGCCCCACATCGCGGGCAGCACGGTCGAGGCCCAGCAGGCGATCGCGGCGGACGTGAGCGGCAAACTCGTGCGCTACATCAACAACGGCTCGACCACCGGCGCGGTCAACGTGCCGCAGGTCGAGTTGCCCGAGCAATGGGCCGAGGGCCCCGAGGGCGAGACGCACGATGGCGCGGGAACGCGCATCCGCCGTCACCGGATCCTGAACTTCCACAAGAACGTGCCGGGCGTCCTGAGCAAGATGAACTCGGTGATCTCGGCGATGGGCGCGAACATCGCGGCCGAGTACCTGCAGACCAACGCCGAGGTCGGCTACGTTGTGCTCGACGTGGACCCGACCGACGCCGAGCCGATCATGGCGCAACTCAAGCAGATCCCCGAGACGATCCGCGTCCGGATGCTGTGGTAGCAGTCAGCGTTCGGGCCCGTCCCCGTCGAAACGCATCTCGGCCCATACGCCGCGGCGTTCGGCGAGATGCAGCGCTTCTCCGAGCGGCGTGGCGACCTGGACGGTCAGACGCCGAAGTCCTCGGCGGTGAGGGGCCTGGCCGCGGCGGTGGCGGACGGGTCTTCGGGCTTCGACGAGGTATCGGCCGGGAGCACAAGGGAGAAGGTGGCGCCCTGGCCCTGGCTGGAAGAAAGGGCGATCGTTCCGCCGTGCTCCTCGACGATCCGGCGTGTGACGGCCAGGCCCAGGCCCGTGCCGCGGAGGCCTTTGGTGGTGTGGAAGGGTTCGAAGATCAGTTGCTGGCGCTCGGCGGGCACGCCCGGGCCGTTATCGATGACGTCGATGCGCACGCGCGGCTGCGAGCGCAGCCCGGCGGGAATCACCGGACCGCTGTTTCCCGTGATCCCCGCGACACCCGAGCCCGCGGGTTCGTACACGGCCTTGACCGTCACGGCGCCGGTGCGGGGTTCGACGGCTTCCACCGCGTTGGCGAGCAGGTTCACCAGCGCTTGGTGCACGAGGCTCGGGTCGATGTTGATCGGCGGGATCTCGGGATCAACGTCCAGGAGCATGGCGACCTGCCGCGCGGCGCACTGGTCGGCCATGAGCTGCACGCAGTCTTCGAGCAAGGGCGCGATGGGCGTCAGGCTCAGTTCGAGCGTGCGCTGGCGCGAGTAGGCGAGCATGTTGAGCGTGAGCGCGAGGATGCGGTCGATGTTGCGTTTGAGGATGGTCCAGCCGCCGCGCGAGACCTTGAGGTCTTCCTTTTTCAGCCCCATCTCGACGACGTCGGCCCCGCCGCGCAGGCCCTGGAGGATGTTCTTGATCGAGTGGCTGAGGGAAGCGACGGTCTCGCCCATGGCGGCGAGGCGTTCGGTCTGGAGCCTCTTGGTGTAGGCCTCGACAGTGGAGAGCGCGAGGGCCGCGTGACGCCCGATGGCGTTGAGGAGCGCGAGCTGCTCGGGGGTGTAGGTGTAGTTGGCGATGGACGAGTCGATGTAGATCGCGCCGAGTTTGCGCCCGCGGAACTCCAGGGGCGAGCAGAGCGCCGAGCGGATCTTGAACTGCTGCACGCTGTCGCCCTTGGCAAAGCGCGGGTCGCTCATGGCGTTGGTGCTCAGCACGCCCTCGGCGCTGCGGAGCGCGTGCTGCAGGATCGTGCGGGAGACGTGGATGCGCGCGTCGCGCTTGTCCTTGGGCGGCGTGCGGTGCTTCACGACCGCGACGCGGAAGCCGGGCCCGAGCCCCCCCCCGCCCGTTGCACCGCTCGCCGCCGCGCTGGCGCCCGTTGCCGCGCCGGCGCTCGGCGCGTCGGAAGTCTCGGCCTCGCAGAGGATGATGAACCC
>CALMQD010000077.1 GCA_937871415.1 uncultured Phycisphaerales bacterium
CGCCGCTGGCCGCGGCCCCGATGAGCCCGCCGAGGATCGCGCCGCCGACGGTGGTGGCGGCGGCCTGGCCGAAGCGCTCGTTGGTGTGGCGCGCGGTGACGTGGCCGATCTCGTGGCCGATGACGGCGGCCATCTGGGCCTCGTTGGTCAGGCCTTCGGCCAGCCCGCGGGTGATGAAGACCTTGCCGCCGGGGAGGGCGAAGGCGTTGAAGACGGCCGAGTCGAGGAGGGTGAACTCCCAGGGGAGCGAGGGGTTGTCGGCCTCGGTCTGCTGAGAGAGGCGGCGTCCGATGTCGGTGACGTAGGCCTGCAGTTCGGGGCTGGGCACGGGGCCGCCGAACTCCTGCGTCAGTTCGGGCTTGGAGTCGCTGCCGAGTTTGATCTCCTCGTCGCGCGACATGGTGAGGAACTGGGAGCGCCCGGTGGCGCTGTTGGTGGTGCAGGCGGCGGGCGCGCCGCAGAGCACGAGGCCGGCCAGGAGGGTCAGAACAAGTCGGGGATTGGGCATGGTGAATGGCTCCGTCGAGAGCCGGATTGTACTGGACCTGATCGCGGTGCTTGGGCCGGGGCGCAGTGCTTGGGCCGGGGCGCGGTGCTTGGGCCGGGGCCGGGTTCGAAGGGGCGCGGTCGCGTGCTAACGTTCGCGGCATGAGCCAGGGGCCGCCGAGCGCAGCGCCGACCCAACCGCGTGATTCCGCGGGTTGGTCGGCGTCGGAACTCGCGGGCGATCCCCACTCGCACGCGGGGAAACAGGAGAAGGTGCGGTCGATGTTCGCGGCGATCGCGCGGTCGTACGACCTGAACAACCGCGTTCACTCGCTGTGGCGGGACCAGGCGTGGCGCCGGTTTGCGGTCAAGGTGAGCGAGGTGCGTCCGGGGGAGAGCGTGCTGGATTGCGCGTGCGGGACCGGCGACCTGACCATCGCGTTTGGCCGGAAGTTGCGCCAGGACGCCGGGAGTGCGCGGGGCTCGGCCGCCGCGGCGGGTGGTGGGCCGATGGGCGCGCAGCGCGGCCGGCTGGTCGGGCTCGACTACACGAGCGAGATGCTCGACATCGCGCGGGTGAAGGGGCCCGCGGGCGCGGGGATCGAGTGGATGCAGGGGGACGCGCAGGCGCTGCCCTTTGCCGATGCGAGTTTCGACGTCGTGTCGATCGCCTTCGGCATCCGCAACGTGCAGGAGCCGGCGCGGGCGATCGGCGAGTTCCGGCGCGTGCTGCGTCCGGGCGGGCGCCTGGTGGTGCTCGAGTTCGCCGAGCCGCGTTTGGCGCCGGTGCGGTGGTTCAACGACGTGTACTGCCGGCGCGTGATGCCGCGGACGGCGACGTGGATCAGCGGGGACAAGAGCGGGGCGTACCGGTACCTGCCCAAGAGCGTGTCGACGTTTGTCGCGCCGGAGTCCTTGAAGAAGATGATGGAGGAGGCGGGGTTCGCGGCGGTGCGGGACTGGGCGCTGTCGCTGGGGATCTGCCGCTGTTATCGGGCGTACGTGCCCACGGCGCGCCGGGGCGGCTGAGGGGATGGGGCGCAGGGAAGTGCGATGCGGTGAGCGGCGGGCGGGCGTTATCAGACTGAACACGGACCGCGGAGGGGCCCGGCTCGGGCCTGAGGGGTGTTTTGCGCCGAGCGTGCGCCATCGAACTTGCGCCGGGAGCGTCGAGGGACGGGTGCGCAGGTTCGGCTGCTGCACTGGAAGAGTCGTCGAGCGTACTTATCAGACGCGTTCGGGGCTGGCCGCGAGGGGGGGTGAAATCAACGCGAAGGCGGGTCGACTTCCGATCGCTTGTCCATCGAAACACGCCGGCGAGCGGAGCCCCGCCGGTTGCGTCTATCCGCGAGCCCGCGGCGGAGGCCCGGGGCGAGCAGCACTCTCGGCGGCAACGCTGAAGGAGAAGGTTCCATGGCGAGCGCACTGGTTGAAAGGTTCTTCGAGACGCTGATCACGGGCGACCGCCCGGCGGCGCGGGCGGTCGTGGAGGAGGCGGAGCAGACGCTGGGTCGCCCCGACGCGATCGTGAGCGAGCTCTTCTGGCCCACGTACGAGATGATCCAGAAGTTGTTCCGCTCGGACCAGTTGACGGTGCTCAACCACAACCTGGCGACGCGCCTGCTGCGCTGGCTGGTGGATCAGAACTCGGCGCGGCTGGTGATGGGCCCGCGCCTGAACCGGACGATCTTCTGCATGTGCGGCCCGGCCGAGGGCGAAGAACTCGGCGCGCAGATGGCGGTGGACCTGCTGGAATCGGCGGGGTTCACGGTCTCGTTCGCGGGCGGCGGCGTGGCGAACGACGAGGTGCTGGCGCGCGTGCAGGACGAGAAGC
>CALMQD010000078.1 GCA_937871415.1 uncultured Phycisphaerales bacterium
CCAGACCGGTGGGCCGCCGCCTTGGCCTTTGGTGGCACCGGTCTCCAGACCGGTGCGCCTTGATGCCCCAGTCCCTTGTCTCTTCTCTCTCCCTCAGGAAGAGATGTCGGGCGTAGCCCGACCGAGAGGGGGCCCTTTCCGTCCATTCTCCGCTTCCTGCCTCCGTGCCACCGAGTGCGGCCGTCGCGGCCGCTCTCGGTGCTGCCTTTCCCTCCCAGCCTTCACCCCTCCCCTCCACCCTTCCTTCCCCCTCCACCGCCATCGGGTTCTCTGCCTTCTGATTTATTTGCCCATTTGGCCCTTTCTGTCCTTATCGTCCACCCACCTCACAAACCCTAGACTGCCCCGCAAATGACCGCTTCCACCCCCCCAGCCCGCAACCCCTTCTACATCACCACCCCCATCTACTACGTCAACGACCGCCCCCACATCGGGCACTGCTACACCACCACCGTCGCCGACGCCGCCGCTCGCTTCCAGAGACTGCTCGGACGGGATGTCTTCTTCCTCACCGGCACCGACGAGCACGGCCAGAAGGTCGAAAAGTCCGCCGCCCTCAAGGGTGTCCCCCCACAGGCCCTCGCCGACGAGAACGCCGCCCAGTTCCGCGCCGCCATGGACGCCATCGGCGCCTCCTACGACGACTTCATCCGCACCACCGAGCCCCGCCACAAACGCCAGGTCCAGGCCGCCTTCGAGCGCCTCGTCCAGACCGGCGACATCGAACTCGGCACCTTCGAAGGCTGGTACGACGAGGGCCAGGAGGAGTACGTCACCGAGAACCAGGCCCGCGAGAAGAACTACACCGCCTTCAACGGCCAGCCCCTCAAGCGCGCCAGCGAAACCAACTACTACTTCCGCCTCGACAAGTACCAGGCCCGCCTCGAGAAGTTCTACGACCAGCACCCCGACTTCGTGAAGCCCGCCGCACGCTTCAACGAAGTCCGCGCCCGCTTCCGCGACGGCCTCCAGAAGGTCCCCGTCTCGCGCACCAACTTCTCCTGGGGCATCCCAGTCCCCGACCACCTCCCCGGCGGCCCCGGACACGTCATCTACGTCTGGATCGACGCCCTCCTCAACTATGCCACCGCGCTGGGCAAGATCGACCCCGCCATCGCCGCCTCCTGCGGCGTCCCCGCCGCCGAGCGCGCGAAATACTGGCCCGCCGACGTCCACCTCATCGGCAAGGAAATCCTCTGGTTCCACGCCGTCATCTGGCCCGCCGTCCTCATGGCCCTGGGCTTCAAGGACGCCGAACTGCCCCGATGCATCTACGCGCACTCGTTTTTCATCTCCGAAGGCAAGAAGATGTCCAAGACCCTGGGCAACTTCATCGACCTTCCCACGCTCAGGGCCTACGCCGACCGCTACTCCCTCGACGCCGTCCGCTGGTACCTGCTCACCCAAGGCCCCCTCAACGAAACCGATGCCGACTTCTCCTACGCCAAGTTCGTCGAGGTCTACAACGCCGACCTCGCCAACACCTTCTCCAACTCCTGCAACCGCGTCGGCAACATGATCGAGAAGTACTTCGCCGGCGCGATCCCCGCGCCGGGCGCGGCCGACGACTCGAAACTCCTCGTCAGCGACAACGTCACGCTCGACCCCCGCGCCGTCGCCGCCGACGCCCTCCGCGCCGCCCATGCGCACCTCGACCGCCACGAGTTCGACGCCGCGCTCATGCAGGGCAAGAAACTCGTCACCCTCGTCGATCAGCACATCAACGCGACAGAGCCTTTCAAACTCGCCAAGCGCATCGACGAGCCCGGCGTGCGCGACCAGATCGCCGGCATCCTCTACCGCTGCGCCGAACTCCTCCGCGTCGCCTCACTCCTCCTCCACCCCGCCCTCCCCGAGAAAACCGCCCAACTCTGGCGCTACTGGAACCTCGACATCCTGAAGGACCGCGACAACCCGCCCTCCGGCTTCGCCGCGCCCCTCGCCGATCTCGCCGCCTTCGGCGGGCGCTACGCCTTCAAGCCCGGCCACGCCATCACCAAGGGCGACCCTCTCTTCATGCGCGCCGACCCCAAACTCCCCCCGCCCTCCGCCGCCACTTCCCCCACCGCCTGACCGTCCTTCACTCCGCCACTCCGCCACTCCGCCACTCCGCCACTTCGCCACTCCGCCACTTCGCCACTCCGCCACTTCGCCACTCCGCCACTCCGCCACTCCGCCACTCCGCCACT
>CALMQD010000079.1 GCA_937871415.1 uncultured Phycisphaerales bacterium
AGCCTCGCTCCGCGCACTGATCCGAAGACGCGCTCGATCGGCGATTCGCTCGCCGCGCTCGCGGGAGCGCGATTCGCGCCGAGCGCGGCCGCGTTGTCGCTGTCCGCCGCGAGCCACGCCATCCCGCCCAGTCGCGCCGAGAAGAACAACAGGCCCGACGAAGCGCTGCTGCGAAGCGTCACCGGCGCGGCAGCGGCGGCGTTGCCGGACGCGCCCGCCCCGGCGATTGCGGGTGAACTCGAGGGCGCGGGCTCGTACGCGGGCGATGCAACCCACGCGAGCGGCTCGACGCCGGGCCAGGGCGTGGGCACCACCGAGAGCGCCTGGTGCGCGGCCGCATACCCATCGGCGGGGTCGTTCACGCGCGCGATTTCCTCGCGGATGATGCAGGCGAGCGCGTTCGGGGGGGTGTCCGTGCCGCGGGTAGGCGCGTGCGCCGGAGCGGGGGCGAGGACGACCTGGGCGAGGTAGACGGGGCGCTCGCCCGCGTCGGCGGGAGGGGTCGCCGGGCCGGCATCCGCTGGCGGCTTTTCGGCGAGCACCACGACGAACAGGGCCGCGGGTTCGCCCGAGACAGTGGGCATGATGATCGAGGCGTGGTCGAGCGCCAGACGCTGCTCAGCGCCGGGAGCGCCGAGGGGGCGGATGACCAGTTCGCTCTGCGACCGGCCCACGCGTCGGCGCGCAAAGGCGAGGGACGGTCCCGGCGCGCCGGGGTCCGCCGCGGGAAGCAGGGTCGCGTGGAAGTTGAAGTGTTCATCGGCGATGAGCCAGCGGACGCTGCGCGACACCCACGAGACTTTGCCGATCCAGCGGGAGCCGTCGTCGAGGTCGCGTTCGACCAGGAAGCCCTCGGCGTCGGCGCTGCGCCCGAGCACGCAACCCGGCGGGAGCGCGACGGGCAGGCCCGAGCCCGCGTTCAGCCCCGGGCCGAGCGGGAAGACCGCGATCTGCACATCGGCGGGGGTGCGGATGGCGGAGTCCGAGGCGAGCAAAGCGGGCCACGAGGGCGCTTGGCGAATGGAAGCCGCGGCGAAGCGCCCATCGGGGCTCAGGAGCGGGAGCGACACGCCGTCGTACGGCATCACGCCCAGCGGTTCGACGCTCAGGACGACGCGCTGGTTCTCGGGTCTGGCGCCGGAGGGACGTCCGACCCGTCCGGGCGTGTCGTCGCGGTTGTATGGGAATCCGGGGGCCGGCGAGGTCTGGGTCGTCACGCACGCGGGGAGCGCGAGCAAGCCCGATGCGCCGGCGAGCAGGGCGGAAACGGCGCGAGCGCGGGCGCGGTTACGGCGGCGTGATGAACGTGGGTTTCGCGAACGCCGCGGCTTGGGTCGGGAAGGGGTCAAGGGTTCGTCGGCGATGCCGGTGAAGTGGGCGTGGTCGATCCGGGATCGGCCGGGGTCGAGGCGGGATCCTGGGGGGGGAGCGCGGGCTGAGGCGAAGCCTTGTCCGGCGCTGCTGGGTCCGCCGGCGCGGGGGAAGCATCGGGCGTGACGGGGGGGACGTTGATGAGCGAGTCGGGCCCCATCTCGCGACGGAGCTGTTCGAGGCGGGCGGCGTCCTCCTTGGTCTTCTTCGCCGCGTCCTCGGGGTTCTCGATGACGATCGGCGTAACGAAGGCGACGAGTTCGGTGCGGGTCTTGGTCTTTTCGGTGCTGGTGAAGATCGCGCCCAGGAGCGGGATATCGCCCAGGAGCGGGACCTTGCGCTTGATGTCGGAGTCCTCGGACCTCAGGATGCCGGAGACGACGACGGTCTGGCCGTCGCGGACGATGAGGTGGGTGGTGGTCTCTCGCCGGTCGACGATGAAGCCGCCGAAGAGCGTCTGGTTGGGCTGGATGGACGAGAGTTCGAGGTTGATGCGGAGGGCGACGTCCTTGTTGATGGTGATGCGCGGGCGGGCGCGCAGGGAGATACCCACGGCGCGGTAATCGAAGGTCTGGTTCAGCGTGCCGTTGTCGGTGGTCTGCGACTCGTCGATGAACGGGATGTCCTGGCCGGAGAAGAACTCGGCCTCCTGGTTGTCGGAGGTGAAGATGCGCGGCTCGGAGAGGATGTTGACCTTGGTCTTCTCGGACAGGGCCTGGAAGACGAGGTTGAGGTTCACGCCGACGTCGAGCACCGAGGTGTCGAAGAGCCCGGGGAGCAGGTTGTTCTTCTGGCCCGAGAAGGTCTCCTGGTTGGGGCCGGTTCCGGCGCCGAGGGAGACGGAGTTGTCGGCGTTGGTGGGCGTGATGCCCTGGCTGGACCAGCGCAGGCCCAGCGCCGTGAGGTCGTCGAGGTTGATCTCGGCGATGACGGCGGAGAGGAGCACCTGACGCCCCGGCTTGTCGAGGCTCGTGACGAGTTCGACGAGGGATTCCTGGTACTCGGCGGGCGCGAGGATCAGCAGCGCGTTCTGGCGCCACACCGGCACGATGCGGGCCTTGGAGACCAGGTTGGAACTGCCGGCGGTGGTGGTCGGCGGGCGGGCGCGCTGCCACCAGAACTGGATGTTGCCCGGCGAGGTGTTGGACTGGGCGTTGTTCTGGTTGTTCGTCGCGCCCTGGGTTGTCTGCGTCGCGAAGGGGGAGACGCTCGAGTCGGACTGGCTCAGGCCCGACTCCTGACGCGGGATCGACGCGAGCGTGCCCTCCTGGCTCAAAAGGGCGTTGAGCTGATCGGCGAGTTCCTCGGCGCTGGCGTGCTTGAGTTCGACTATGCGCGGCAGACCGGAGGTCTGCGGGCGGTCGATGTCGTTGATGATCTTGTCGATCACCGCCATGTTGTCGGGGCTCTTGCCCACGACCACGAGCTGGTTCTTCTCGGGGATCGCCTCGAACGAGAACTGGCCCGCCAGACGCCCGGTGCCCTGCGTGTTGGCGGTGTTCTGGCCGGCCTGGCCCGCGGCGCGACCGAAGAGCCCCGTGAGCAGGTCCTTGATCTTGATGGGGTCGGAGTTCTTCAGGTCGTAGATGCGCGGCACCACCGCCTCTTCGGGGAGAGGCTTGTCCCACGACATCATGATCTGGTCACGGATCTGGTCGAGCACGGGGCGCTCGGCGAGCACGGTCACCGAGTTCTGCTGCGTGTTGGCCGTGACGCGGAGGTTCTGGCTGGTGGTGGCGGATGAGTTGTTCCGCGCATTGCGGTTGTTGTTGTTCTGGTCGCCGCCCCGCCCGAAGATGCGGGCGAACTCCTGGGCGCGGTTGCCGCCCTGGGTGTTGCCCTGCTGGGAGAAGAGGTCGCGGATGTTGGTGGCGACGGCGGTGGCGTCGGCGTAGCGCAGGTGGAAGGTCTCGGTGACGAGGCTCGCGGCGTTGGGCTGGTCGAGCGCGGTGATGAGCCGCTCGAGCCTCTGCAGCAGGCCGATGTTGCCCATGACGACGATCTGGTTCGAGTCGGCGTCGACGTTGAGTTTGGCGAAGTTGGGCACGACGCCCTTGAGCATCTCGCCGACGTTCGCCGCGCTGCCCGAGCGGAGTTCGAAGACCTTTTCGACGATCGTGCCCAGGTCCGTTCGGGTGAGCACCGACTCGCCCGGTCCGACCACGGGCACGTCCTGGCGGTCGATCTCGGCCAGGTCGCGGAGGATGATGAGGTCGGAGGTCTCGACGACGGCGACGTTGGCCTGCTGGAGCGCGAAGAAGACCAGGTCGAGGGCCTTCTCACGCGGGATCGGCTGGTCGTTGATGATCGTGATGGGGCGCCCGAGCACGTCGCGCTGCGGGAGGACGACTTTGCCGGTGCTTTCGACGATGAACGGGACCACCTGATCGACCGTGACATTGCGGAAGGCGAGGACCGTCGGCTCGTCGTTCATGATCCGGCGGCCGCGCTCGTCGAGGCGGACCGGCTCGGGGGCGGGCGCGGGAGTCGCGCCGTCGGCGCCCGCGTGGTCCGTCGCGTCGGACTCATCGTGGGCCGGGGCGGAGGGCGCGGGCTCGGAAGGGGTCGTCGGCTGGGCCGCGGCCTCCTGAGCCCGGAGCGAAGCCGGCGAGACCGCCAGCCCGGCGCAGGCGAGCATGGCGACCAGCAGGGAAATGGGCGGCGAGGGGCGAGGGGGGTTCATCGGGGCTCCGGGGTCACGGGGCGATGTGATTCGGGCTCGTGAGGCGGTTCGGGAGAGGGGGAAGGAGCGGGCTCGGACGGCGCCGGGGGCGGCGACCCGTTGGGCTCGGGCGAGGGCTGAGGGGAGGGTTCGGGCGCGGGCGTGCCGGGAGGCGTGCCCGGGGTCGGGCCAGGGGTCGGACCTCCGGGAGCGGGGCCGTTGGGTCCGGGGCCTTCGGGCGG
>CALMQD010000080.1 GCA_937871415.1 uncultured Phycisphaerales bacterium
GTCCTGCCACTCCCGGGGAACGTCGACGTTGACGACGACGATCCGTTGCGCGGGAGCCAGCACCTGCAGGATCTGTTTCAACTGGCTGCGTTCGACGTAGCCGTTGGACCCGGTGTGCAGCACCACGGTCTCGCGCAGTGCGCCGGCGTCGCTGAGTTCTCTCGGCGCTGACCGAGCAACCTGAGTTCCATCCTCCACGGCCCGGGCGCACGCTCGGGCCGTGATTGTTCACGGCGACTCGACCCGGCGTGGGCGCGCGGCGGCGCATCGCAGACGATCGCACGATCACGGTCCCGGCGGGTGCCCGTTCGATGTTCGGCCGCGCCGAACACCGCGAGCGCGATGGTGCCGGCCACCAATCGCGCGGTGCGACACACGGGCCGGCCGCGATCGGTTGCCGGGGAGTCCCTTACAAAGCGCCGACGGCCTGTGCGGGCGACCGCTCGAACCGGCGCGTGCTCCCGGTTTCGCGCGGATAGTGAAGGGTCGAAGCGCTGACAACTTCCGGATCTGTTCCGTCGGCGTCATCGGTGTTCGCGCCCTCAAGCGCACGGTACCGCGCCTCGATGTGCCCGAGCAGCCACGGCGCAAAGAGCGGCTTGGGCATCACGCCGGGGGACTCGACGCGCGAGCCGTCGGCGGCGACGATCGTGGCCTCCACGCTCGGGCTGTCCATGGTCTCCAGCGGGTTGGCCACCACGAGGTCGATGCGTTTGCGCGTGAGTTTGGCCTGGGCGGCCGCGAGGAGGTCCGCACGCGGCTCGAGCGCGAAGCCGACGAACAACTGGCCCGGGCGGCGCGAGCGCGAGGCCTCGGCGAGCAGGTCGGGCGTGGGCTCCAGTTCGAGCGCGATGGGACCGGAGGAGCGTCGGAACTTGCCGCCCGACATCGCGAGGTTGGGCCGGGGGCGGAAATCGGCGACGGCCGCGGCCATGATGAGGATGTCGGCGCTCGGCGCGTACGCGCCGAGCAGGGCGCGGAGGTCTTCGCACGTTGTGAACCGGTGGACGGCGACGCCTTCGCGGTCGGGCGGCGCGACGGAGACGGGGCCCAGCAGGAGCACCGTCTCCCAGCCCATCAACGCCGCGGCCCGCGCCAGAGCCACGCCCATGCGCCCGGAGGAACGGTTGCCGATGAAGCGCACGGCGTCGATGGGCTCGTGCGTCGGGCCGGCCGTGATGAGCACCCGCGGGCGCCCGGCGGCGCGCACCGGTTTCCGGTCCTCGTCCGCGTCCGCGGGGACAATCGTCGGCGGGAAACAGCGTCGGTGGTGAGGAGGGCAGATCATGGGTTGGCGTCTCCGAGGAGCAGGTTGACCAGCGCGGTCCACCCCGTCTGATGAGATGCCCCCAACCCGCGCCCGGTGTCGGCGTGGAAGTGCTCGTAGAGGTACACGAGGTCTTTCCAGTGCGGATCGGCGCCAAATCGCGGGTCGTCACCGTGGCACGGGCGACGCCCCGACGCGTCGGGTCGGAAGAGTCGGCACAGGCGCCGCCGAATCTCGGCCGCGGCCTGGGCGAGCGTGACCCGGGTTCCCGAACCACGAGGCGACTCGACGGTGAGGCCGTCGCCGTAGTAGTGGTGGTAGCGCTCGAGAGCTTCGACGATGAGGAAGTTGAGCGGGAACCAGATGGGGCCCCGCCAGTTGGAGTTGCCGCCGAACAGCGCGCTGGTGGACTCGCCGGGGACGTAGTCGACGCGGTGTTCCTCGGCGCCGGCGCGGAAGACGAAAGGTTCCTTCTCGTGACGGCGGGAAACGGAGCGGACGCCGAAGGGAGAGAGGAACTCGGACTCGTCGAGCAGGCACGCGGCGACGCGCTGGAGACGCTCGCGCGTCGGGATGGCGAGCAGGCGGTGTCCGGCGCCCTCTCCGGCGTGGGCGCAGCTGCAGGTCTGGAACCACGGCAGGTCGGCGCGGTGCTCGAGGAACCAGCGCATGCGGCGCTTGAAATCCGGGAGCCGATCGATGATGTCGTTCTCGAGCACCTCGACCGCCAGCAACGGCACGAGTCCGACGAGGGAGCGGACGCGGAGCGGGGCGGGGGGCGCATCGCCGGAGCGGATCTGGTCGTAGTAGAAACCGTCGCGCTCGTCCCAGAGGCCGGCGCCGCCGAGCGTGTTGATCGAGTCGGTGATCGCGATGAAATGCTCGAAGAACTTGGTGGCCATGTCCTCGTAGGCCGGGTCGGGCGGGTGCGTGCCGTCGCCGCCGGCGAGTTCGAGGGCCATGCTGAGCATGGTGCCGCAGTAGAAGGCCATCCAGGCGGTGCCGTCGGCCTGTTCGAGGTGGCCGCCGGTGGGGAGGGGGCGCGAGCGGTCGAAAACGCCGATGTTGTCGAGGCCGAGGAATCCGCCGCTGAAGAGGTTCCGCCCGGACGGGTCCTTGCGGTTGACCCACCAGTTGAAGTTGAGGAGGAGTTTCTGGAAGCAGCGCGCGAGGAAGACGCGGTCGCGCGAGCCGCGTTTGCCGGTCATCTTGTAGACGCGCCAGCAGGCCCAGGCGTGGACCGGGGGGTTGACGTCTCCGAAGGCAAACTCGTAGGCGGGGATCTGGCCGCTGGGGTGCATGTACCACTCGCGCAGGAACAGCACGAGCTGGTCCTTGGCGAACTGCGGGTCGAGCTGCGCCATGGGGAGCATCTGGAAGGCCAGGTCCCACGCGGCGTACCACGGGTACTCCCATTTGTCGGGCATGGAGATGATGTCGCGGTTGTTGAGGTGCCGCCAGTCGGCGTTGCGCCCGTGGAGCCGGGAGCGCGGCGGGCGCGGCTGCGCGGGATCGCCTTCGAGCCAGGGGACGACGTCGAAGTGGTAAAACTGCTTCGACCAGAGCAGGCCCGCGGCGGCCTGGCGCGCGATGTTCCGGTCGTCGGGCGACAGACGGTCGTGCCCGCGGGCGAGAAAGAACTCGTCGGCCTCGCGCCGGCGGTCGGAGAAGACGCGGTCGAAGGACGGATCGAAAGCGGTGGCGGCGGATTCGGCGTCGTCCGCGGCGCGCAGGCGCAGGCGGAGCGTGACGGTCGCGCCGGCGGGGATGACCAGCCGGTACCACGCCGCGGCTTTCGTGCCGCGCTGGTCGGGGTTGACCGCCTCCTCGCGTTCGTTTACGACGCGGGCGTGGAAGGCGTCCTTGACGTAGGGTGATTCGTTGGGGACCTGCCAGAGCCGTTCGCGGTTGGTCTCGTTCTCGGTGAAGAGCAGTTCGGGGAGTGAACCGTCGGGGGAGCGGTCGGCGTCGAGGCGCCACCGACCCAGACGCGGGTGGCAGGCGGCGATGCTGGAGAGCGAGCGGGCCTTGAGCGTCGGCCGGACATCGCACGACGCCGGCGACCCGGGCGCACAGCCCCACGACCACGTGTTGGTGAACCAGAGCGTCGGCAGGACGTGGACCGGCGCGGCCTCGGGCCCGCGGTTCGAGATCGACAGGCGGATCAGGATGTCGTCGGGGGCGGCCTTGGCGTACTCGGCGTGCACGTCGAAGTAGCGCGACTCGTCGAAGACGCCGGCGTCGGCGAGCTCGAACTCGGGCTCGCTGCGCGAGCGGCGGCGGTTCTCCTCGACGAGGCGCGCGTACGGGAACTCGGCCTGCGGGTACTTGTACAGCGCCCGCATGTACGAGTGGGTCGGCGTGGAGTCGAGGTAGAAGTAGTGCTCCTTGACGTCCTCGCCGTGGTTGCCCTCGGGCCCGGTGAGGCCGAAAAGGCGCTCCTTGAGGATCGGGTCGCGCCCGTTCCAGAGCGCCAGCGCGAAGTTCAGAGCGCCGTCGTCGTCGCAGATCCCGAGCAGACCGTCCTCGCCCCAGCGGTAGGCGCGGCTGCGGGCGTGGTCGTGCGGGAATGAGTTCCAGCAGTCGCCGTCGGGCGAATAGTCCTCGCGCACGGTCCCCCACTGCCGCTCGGCGAGGTACGGGCCCCAGCGGCGCCACGGAAGTGCGCCGGAATCCGCCTCGGCGAGGCGCGCGGACTCGGCGCACGGGGCGGGCGAAGGCGCGGGGGCGTGGGCTGGGCGGCGGGTCGCCGGGACTGCGGGCTTGGACTGAATCGTGCTCATGGTTGTTCCGGTGTGGTTGCAGTTGTGCGGAGCGGAGCGAGTCCTGCGGGCGCGGAGGGCTCAGGGCGCCGTGACCAGCAGGGCGTGCCCGTCGGGGTCGCGGACGGTGAGCGCACGCATTCCGTTGGCATCGGTGACGATCGACGGGGAGATGCGGGCGGCGCGGGCGGTCTCGAGCCGGCGGGCGGTCTCATCGAGGGCCGGCGCGACCAGGGTCGTCTGCCACTGCCAGAGGTCGTTGGCCCGAGAGTCGGACGGATAGTCGTGCCCGTCCGCAGGGGCGAGGTACTCGAGCAGTTCGACGCCGAGCCCCGACGGAGCGCACAGGGCCGTGATGCGCAGGCGCGCGCCGAAGACGTTGTTCAGGTGCTCCTGCTCGACGCCGAAGTTCTCGCTCTCGCCGGCGATGCGAAGACCGAGCGTGTCGCAATAGAAGCGCAGGCTCCGGTCGGTATCGGCGACGACGATGGCGGTGTGGTCGATGCCCAGGAAGATCCGCGCGGAGTCCGCGGGGGCCTGCCATCGCGGATCGCCCTTGCCGGGAGGGAAGTGGATGATTTCGAGGACGTGCCCGTCGGGGTCCTTGAAGTAGAACGCGCTGATCCCGGCGGCGGCGGGGATGGTCTTGGGGAGCGTCTGCGGGCCGCTGGAAGCGTGGCGCACGCGGTGAGCACGGAGGTGGGCATAGGCCCGATCGATGTCGGTCACCGCGATGGCGATGTGCTGGAACGCGTGGTCGTTGCTGCGCATCTCCGGGGGGATGGGGCGGCCTTCCGGAGCGAGGAACTGCGTGAGTTCGATCTGCTCCTGTCCCAGGCGAAGGCGCGCCGAGAGCGTGCGGGCGCCGAAGACGCCGGTTCGATGCTCGAGGGCCTCGCCGGTCTGTTCGCACCGCTCCACCACTTCGAAGCCGAGCACGTCGCGATAGAACGCGATGGAGCGTTCGAGGTCGCCGACGGTCATGCCCACACGAAGGACCGCGCTGATCGGCGCGGCCTGCGCCTCCGCCGCCCCGGTCGCAGGCGGCGCTGGGGGCGCCGGTTGCCGCGAAGTCGATGCAGAGGCAACGGCGGATTCTCGCCCGCCGGTGAGCGGGACACTCAGCGTGGCCAGAAGCAGAAGAAACACGGCCCCGGCGACAAGCCCGAGGTCGCGGCGGCGGTGGAGACGGACGCTGTCGGGAAGCAGCGGCATGCTCAAGCTCCCACTCCGGCGAGCGCGCGGGCCGGCGCGCCGTGGCGCGCCAGGAGGTGGTCGGCGACGCGCAGGGCGTTGGCGATGATGGTGAGCGACGGGTTGACGGCGCTCGACGACGGGAAGAACGACGCGTCGACGACATAGAGGTTGTCGAGGTCGTGGGCCTTGCAATGCACGTCCAGGACGCTCAGCGCCGGGTCGTGCCCGAAGCGGAGCGTGCCGTTCTGATGGCTCACGCCGCCGATGCCCAGGCGCGACGCGAGGATGTGCGGCGCGCTGCGCCCGCGACGCTGCTCGACGCTGGCGAGGATGCCCGTCAAGAGCGCCTGCAGGCGGTCGTAGGCCTCGGTGTTGTTGGGCGTGTAGTCCACGCGGATGCCGCCCTCGGGGCGGAGCGAGATGCGGTTGCGCGGGTCGGGCAGGTCTTCGGCGGTGAGGAAGAAGTCGATCGTGTGCCGCTGCAGGTCGTCCATGGAGACGCCGGGGAGCTGGTCGGCCCGGAGCCAGGCGAGCGTGCCGCGGTCGGGCTTGCCCATGAGCTGGACGAGCCCGAGCGGGTGGGGCCGATCGCCCCCGGCTTGGTAGAAGTCCATCAGGCCGAAGTGCTTCTGAAAGACCGACTCGTTGGGCGTCTGAGTGACGGCGACGAAGCAGCCGTTCTGGTGGGTCATGTAGTGGCGCCCGACCAGATCGGAGGAGTTGGCCAGGCCGCGCGGGTGCCGGTCGTTCGCGGATCGCAGGAGGAGCGCGGCCGAGTTGATCGCGCCGCAGGCCAGGATGACGGTGTCGCCTCGGAAGGTGATCGTTTCGCCGTCGCGGCGGACGACGACCCCGGTGACAGCGCCGCCCGCGCGATCGGTCGTGAGGCGATCGACGAACGCCCGCGTCACGAGCGAGACATTCGGGTGGGCCAGCGCGGGTTTGACGCCGACGACGTGGGCGTCGGCCTTGGTCTCGGTGAGGTCCGGGTAGCCGTCGAAGTGGCTGGGCCGGAAGGGCGCCGCGCCGCGCTCGGCGCTGTCGGTGCGCACGCCCAGGGGGATCGGGAAGGGCCGCAGGCCCAGGTCCGTGAGGTCGTCGAAGAGTTCACGGATGCGCGGCTCGGGTTCGAGCGCGGGGAAGGGGAAGGGCGCCGACGCCCGGGGCTCGAGCGGATCGGCGCCGCGTTGCCCGTGCACGTGGTACAGGCGCTCGGCACGGGTGTAATAGGGCTCGAGGTCGTTGTAGGAGATGGGCCACGCGGGCGACACGCCGCCGAAGTGGCGGACCTCGCCGAAGTCGGACTCGCGCATCCGGAGCAGGGCGGCGCCGTACATCTTGGTGTTTCCGCCGACGCAGTAGTGCGTGTAGGGCTCGAAGGGGCGGTCGTCGCGGTCGTACCAGGTCTCGCGAGCGAGGTATCGCTTGTGCTCGAAGACAGCGGCGGGGTCCCAGTTCTCGCGCTCGCGCGGGATGAAGTCTCCCCGTTCGAGAATGAGGATGCGCTTGCCCGACGGCGCGAGCGCGGAAGCGATCGTTCCTCCGCCCGCGCCGCTGCCGATGATGATGAAGTCGTAGTGCATGACGGCGGTTGGATGCCGCGACGGCGTCAACGGT
>CALMQD010000081.1 GCA_937871415.1 uncultured Phycisphaerales bacterium
ACTGACTTGTCGTAAGGAACACGGGCCGCGGGACTGCAGGATTCGAGTGTAACATGAGAATTTCCCTCGGGCTCCCGAACTCTTGGCAGGAAACGTGTGAAAACGGGCGGGCTGGCCGACGTTACGGATGGTTGCGCCGAGTTCATTGGTACATGGGCGTGGCGTACCCGGGAGAAGCGAGCGAAGAGCACGCCGCGCGAATACGCGGCATGCGCGGGGCTGCTGCGCGGCCTTGCGGAGGGACTGCGAGGCGGCGGCACGGCATGGGGCGGCGAAACGCTGGGCGACCGGTTCACCAAAGGCGCAAGGCAGCCCTCTCTGTCGGGCTTCGCCCAACTTCTCATCATTTTGGATGCTGATGCCGGGAGCTGCCCCCCCGGTACCCCCCGCTCAGAAAAGAGCGATCCGCGGTGCGGTGGCTTGGTTGCGCGAGGCCGATTTGGGAGAACGGTGCGAGGGGGTGACGGAGTGCACCGGCTGCGCGGGGCTGCTGCGGTGGTATGGGGAACGAGTAAGGTAGAGCGGGGAAGCGGAGGCTAGCGCCGGCCGCGGTAGCGGCTCATTTCAAACCCGGGTTCCAACGGCACGCAAGCCAGCACTTCCGAGGCAATGCGTTCGACGTCTTTCCTCGTCGGCAATGCGGCGAGCGCGATGAACCGTGTGGCGGGGCGGTGGGAACCGTCGACAACCGCGGCCATCCAGCCGTGCCACTTCATGGACACGAATCCCGTGGTGTGCAGCGACACCGGCAGGACGGCGAGAAGGCACTGGCCGCGGGGGCACGACCAGTTGCTCGACCACCATGGCCGCCCATAGACAAGGCGCGAGACGGTTACGAAGACGTGGTGTTCGTCGTGGGTGATGCGGATGCGAGATGCACTGCCGATGCAGAGCGCCAAGAGCACACCGCAGACGGCCGCGGCTGCTGCGGATATGTACGTTAGTTCACGGGCGGGCGACCGCGAGAGCACTTGATACGCGCAGCAGATGCACAGCACGGCGAACCAGATGATGGCGGGGCGGGTGTAGCGGCTGCCGCGCACGGTGCAATCGACTTGACCGAGTGCTGCGCTCAGCGCGGGTCGGAACGGAGCGGCCGCGGATGAGATGTGCCGATCGCTGGGCAAGAGGTCGGCGGAGATAACCAGTTGGCCGGGTTCCGCGCCCATCACACCGCCTCCGCCTCCGCCTTCTCCTCCGCTCCCACGCCCGCCTCATCCGCCACGCGCCGCGCCACCTCCACCCGCGCCACCTCCACCCGCGGCACCTCCACCGGCGCCATTTGCACCCGCGCCACCTCCACCGGCCGCACATGCACCCGGCCTTCGAACCGGTCCGGCACGCCCTCGACCACGCCCCACTTGATCCGGTACCAGATCCGCTCGTGCGCGTAATACAGGCCCGTCTTGAGCACGGTGTCCGCCACCCCGAGCGCGGCACCAAGTTCAAAGCTGCCCGACACCAGATACCCGATGCCCGCCGTCACCGTGCTGCCCAGCAGCCGGTAAGTGATCGCCTTGGCGAGGTGTCGTTTGCGTTCGACCATGAGCAGTCGCGAGTCGATCACGGACGGGGCGTGGGTCCGCCTATCCGTCTTCCGATGCGTTGTTGTAGGGCCGAATCACGCGGAATGCGAACAGCCGCGCCGCACGCGCAGCCCACCAGCCGCGTCCTCGCGCGCCGGTTCAGGCCGCGGCCGCGCTGCGCTGAGCTGCGGCGGCGCTGCGCTGAGACACAGATGCAAGTACACCGCGCCGGCGCCTCCGCGCCCTTCCGGCCCTTCTTGGGCATTCCCTCCGCGTCTCCCGTTCCCGCCTTCAACGCGCCTCCCGCCGCGCGCCCCCCTCCCCGCCGCCCCGCCGCCGCGCCACGCCGTCCGAGACCGCCGCGTCATCACTTTCCCGAGCGCCCCACCCCGTCCCGGGCAATAACCCCCGCCCGGCTTCATTCCCCCCCGCCCGCACATCCGCCAGAGCCCGACCTTCCTCCTCTCCCCACGCGTATCCACTCTGGCAGGCCCGCTTCCCTGTGGCCTCTTTCCACTCCTCCCCTCCGCTCCACCCCCCGCGCACGCGCTGGGCGGCCCGATCGCCCCTGACCGATAAACTCCCCTCATGACCACCGCCTCGCACCAGAACGCCTTCCTCTATATCGCCCTGCGACCGGGCGGCGGGAAGAAGTACGGCTTGCGTCAGGCCCCCAGCATCCCCGCCCTCGCCCAGTCCCTCAAGGCCGAAAACCAACTCCTCCTCCGCACCTACGCCCTCCCCGCCTGGACCGCTTCCGCCGGCGCCTTCAAACTCAAGGACCACGCCACCCTCAACGAGCAGCTCGCCCAGCTCCTCTCCCGCGGCGTCCCGCTCGTCGAAGCCCTCGACGTCGTCAGCCAGACCGTCCGGCCCGCCGTCCGTCCGCGCATCCTCAAAATGCGCGAACTCGTCGCCGCCGGCTCCTCCTTCGCCGACGCATGCAAGAACGTCGGCGGCTTCGACAACGTCACCATCGCCGTCTACCGCGGCGCCGAGCGCTCCGGCGACCTCGCCGGCGCCGCCCGCGAACTCATGCACACCGTCCGGCGCCAACTCGCCGTCTCCAGCAAGGCCACCACGCTCCTCATCTACCCCCTCGTCGTCCTCTCCATCTCCGTCCTGGTCTTCTTCATCATGATGGTCGGCGTCGTCCCCAGACTCGGCGCGGCCCTCGAACAGGCCGACATCCCCCTCCCCGCATACTCCCGCATCGTCATGCGCTCCGGCATGTTCTTGCGCGAGAACATCCTGATCTTCGCCGGCGTCCTCGCCCTCCTCGCGGTCCTCGCCTTCATGGCCCGACGCGCCATCATCGCCGCCGGCGCCGGAATCCTCCGCAAACTCCCCCTCGCCCGGGAAGTCGTCCTCGCGCAGGAGTCCGCGCGCTTCTTCTCCGTCATGGGCGCGATGGTCCGCACCGGCGTCACCCTCGGCGACGCCCTCGCCGTCGCCAACCAGGCCGTCACTCACCCCGTCCTCCGCTCGCAACTCGACCGCCTGCGACAGCGCCTCATCGAGGGCGGGCTGCTCCGCACGCTCATCGAGGAAGTCTCCTCGCTCCCCCTCGCCACGCGCCGCCTCCTCGTCGCCGCCGAGCGCTCCGGCGACATGGAGAGCGCCTTCTCCACCCTCGCGCAGGACATGACCGCCGAGGTCCAGACCCCCTCCTCCCCCCTCCTGGCCGTCCCCGAGCCCATCCTCATCGTCGTCATGTTCGGCGTCATCGGGTCGCTGCTCATGGCCGTCATGCTCCCGATGCTCACCCTCTCCTCCAAGATCAGTTTCTGATTTCCCCCCCCCCCCCCCGCCCCCGCCCCGATCCCGTCCGCTCCCCCGCGTCATGGCCCAGTTTCACGCGGCCATCCCGCGGGAAAAACCCTCCCCCGACCAAGCGCCCGCACGCCCGCCAACGAACAACACCGCAGGGACCAGCCCCGGAGTACCACCCATGAAGACCCGCACCCAGTCCGCCCTCCGCCGCGCACCTCGCCGCCGCGCGTTCACCCTCCTCGAGATGATGCTCGTCGTCGTCATCATCGGCGTCCTCGCCACCATCGCCGTCGTCTCCGTCTCCGGCCGCGGCAAGGAAGCCAAGATCGGCGCCACCAAGGCCTCCATCCGCCAGATCGACAGCGCCATCGAGCAGTTCCACATGGAGAAGAACCGCTACCCCACCAGCCTCGCCGAACTCAGCCCCGCCTACCTCAAGGTCACCCCCAAGGACGCCTGGAAGCGCGACTTCCAGTACGTCACCCCCGCGCCCAGCGGCAAGGCCTACGACGTCGTCTCCTTCGGCGACGACGGCCAGATCGGCGGCGGCGACGACATCTCCGTCTGGAACGTCGACGAACAGCCCGCCGCCAACAACTGATCCCCGCCGCCGTTCGCGCCAATCCGAACCAGCGCCCCGCCCACCCCCGATGAGCCCATGCCCGCCAGACCGGCCTCAACTCCCTCAACCACCCCGCGCGCACGCCGGTCGCCGCGCCCCGCTTCCGCACGCGCCCTGACGCTCATCGAGGTCGTCCTCGCCGTCCTGCTCCTGGGCCTCGCCGCCACCGCCGTCATGTCCTCCGTCGCCTTCGTCCTCGGCACCGAGGGACGCGGGCGCAAGATCGCCGCCGCCTTCGAGGTCGCCAACCGCCTCGTCCTCCAGCAACTCGACGACCCGAAACTCATGCCGCCCCCCGGCTCGCCCGTCGAATACAACGACCAGTACACCTTCGCGTGGGACATGGAACTCACCCCCGTCACCATGCAGCTCAGCGCTCGCTCCGCCGCCGCCGCCCCCGCCAACTCCCAGAGCTTCCTCTCCCGCTTCAAGATCGTCACCATCAACATCTACGAGGCCCAGGAGCGCAGCGCCGGCGGCGTCAGCGCCGGCGAACACCTCGCCACCCTCTCGCGCGTCTACGACCCCACCGCCGTCCGAAACCCCGACGCCATGGACCGCGTCGGCACCGACCGCATCCGCGAGATGCTCAACGAAATCACCGGCGGCGTCGCCGCGCAGGGCGCGCCCACCGGCGAACGCAAGGACGCCGGCGGCACCCGTTCCGGAGGCGGAAACAGCAGCGGGGGAGGCCTCGGTCGCTCGCGCGATGAACTCCCCAAGTCTCGCGGCTCCTCGGGACGCGATTCCTCCTCGCCCGGCAGCCGAACCCGCGGAGGATCCCGATGAACCGCTCCGCCAGGCGATCACGCCCCGCCTTCACGCTCCTCGAAGTGATGCTCGCGTCGCTTATCGGCGCGCTCGTCGTCATCGCCTGCCTCGCCCTCTTCTCCACCATCAACATCGCCCAGGAACGCCACGAGTTCCGCTCCGCCCAGACCTCCGACCTCACCCGCGCACACACCATCATCCAGCGCTCCCTCCAGACCCTCGTCATGGCCAAAAGCGACGGCCCCGGCGACAGCGACAGCGTCCGACGCATCGATCGCGACCGCGACCGCTCGCTCGCCGGCGGCCTGCTCCCCGACGATGACCCCGACGAACTCGGCGCCGCGCGACTCCTCCTCCAACGCGACGACTCCATCCGCCAGCCCATGGAAAGCCAGACCGGCATCGGCGGCAACAAGACCCTCTGGCCCCAGGTCCTCCGCCTCTCCCTCCGCGCCCCGCCCGTCGCCGGCGGCTTCGCCGATCCCAACGCCTCCTCCGGCCCCGTCGATCCCTCCGCCTTCAGCGAGTCCCGCCTGACCCAGCTCGCCCGCCAGCGCGAACGCGCTGCTCGCGACCGCGAACGCCACACGCCCTCCTCCGCCTCATCCTCTTCCTCCTCGGCCTCCTCGTCTTCCGCGTCCTCCTCTTCACGCCGCGCAGGTTCGCGATCCGGCGCCTCCACCTCCTCCTCCGCCCGCGACTCCGGCGACTCGCGCTCCCGCGCCTCCGGCTCGAACCGTCGCGAGAGCGCCTCCGCCGCCGACTCCGCGATCAACGGCGCGCTCGACGCCGCCGGCGATGCCGGCGATACCGCCTCCCGTCCCACACGCCGCGCTTCACTCGTCGGCGATCCCGCCGGCGAGTTCGAAGAGTCCTTCGACATCGAGAACGAGCGCCCCCGCGCGCCCGGCGTCCGCGCCGAGTTCATCCTCCTCCCCGACGACGCCGCGCCCACCACCAACCTCCAGTCCGCCACCGCCACCGGCGGCAAGCCCCCCAAGCCCCCGAGCACCGATCCGAAGGAGCAGGGCTGGACCCTCTGGTACCGCGAACTCCCGCCACGCAACCCCGCCGACGACCTCTCCCCCGAGGACCGCGCCCGCGCCCTCGCGGGCGACACCTCCGTCCTCTCGCGCGAGATCGACCCCGCCGACCTCGCCTACCAGGTCGACCCCTCCTCGCTCCGCGTCATCCGCCTCATCTCCGGCCTCCGCGCCTGCCACTGGCAGGTCTTCCGCCGAGGACAGTTCGACGACCGCATCCTCGCACTCTCGGCGCGCGAACTCCCCGGCTACGTCGAGTTCCAGTTCGAGACCCTCTCCGGCCGCAAGGAACACTGGATGTTCGAGGTCGGCTGGAGCGACGGCGACGAGCCCGGACAGTTGGTCGCCGTCGCCGACGATCCCCTCGCCCCCGCCGAAGCACTCACCGACGCCGGCGAGACCGACGAGAACGGCAGCACCACCACCAACGGCGGCACCGGAAACGGCTCCACCACCGGCGGCGCAGACAAGCCCACTACCGGCGGCGGGAACAAGCCCAAGCCACCCAACAAGCCCACCAACGACGACGACCTCTTCGGTCGTAACCGCGGCGGCCCCGCCCAGAAACCCATCCGCACCCCGCCCCAGCGCCCGCGCCCCAACGACCCCCTCAGCGGCTCGCGCTGATCCCCGCTCCTCCCGCCCCGCTCCGCCCGCCCCGCGCTCCCCCGCGCTCCCATGCGACCCGCACCCGCTCAACCCCGCCGACGTTCCGCGCGACGCGGCTTTCCGCGCGCCCGCCGCCGCGCCTTCGCCCTCCCGCTCGTCATCCTCCTCACCCTCGTCGGCGCGTTCGCCGTCGCCATCCTCCTCGACCGCCAGAGCGCCGCCACCCTCACCGTCCGGCGACACGTCGACTCCTACCACGAGCACCACATCGCCTTCGGCATGCGCGAGATGGTCTCGCGCTGGCTCCGCCAGGTCCGCGGCGGCATCCTCGAAAACCTCGACCCCGACTCGCGCGCCTTCTCTCTCGTCCTCCCCTCCGGCCACAAGGTCAACGTCTACTTCCAGGACGCCCAGGGCCTCGCCCTCTCCGACACCTCGCAACTCACCGGGCGCCGCCTAGAGAGCGCCGACTTCATAAAGCCCCACCTCGAAACCTTCCCACACCC
>CALMQD010000082.1 GCA_937871415.1 uncultured Phycisphaerales bacterium
TCTGGCTGACGGTCATGCCCGGGGCGACCGGCGGCGAGTAAGAACCGCAGCCGCCGAAGATTCGACGGGGCTCTTCCTTCTTGGCCGGGGCCGGGGCGGGCTGGGGCGCCGGCTGCTGGGTCCGCGCCGAGTTGTCCACCCAGGCGTCGGAGTTCCAGCGCGTGTTCAGGTCGTCGCTCCCGCCTCCGCGCGGCTGCGTCTCGCAGCCCGCCAAGGCCAAAGCGCCCACCATCGCGAGGCCCGCGATCGGTTTGAGCCAATGCTGCATCGTCATAGAAGTCTCCTCTTGTTGTTACGGAACTGGAGTTCGTGCGAAAGTGGTCGCGAGTGGACCCGAACAGGGAAGTCGGCAGAGGCACGAGACCTTTCATTTCGTTCTGTGTAGAACCCACGGATGACCCGATCAGTCTAGCAGGCTGTTGCGCGCAAATCGCGGTTTCTGCAAGCCCTGTGTTGACTCCACCCGATCAAGGTGCGTTTGGGCAGTTGCGCCAACTTCCATGGAGTCAGTGGTTTGCGCTTCCGGCTCTCGCCGGAGACCGCGATCACGTGCGTTCTCAGAGCATCGATTGGAGAGCGCGAACAGTCGGCTTTTGGCCGTCCGAAGGGGCTACCCTTGGCACCGTTTTTGTCAGGCAGCCGATGGGGCATCGGCCACCGTCAGAGAGGAGCGACATGCTCGGGAAAGTCTTCAAGGCCTACGACATCCGCGGCACGTACCCCGACCCGCTCGACGACAAGATGGGTTGGCAGATCGGGTACGGTGTCTCGAAGTTCCTTCTGGCCGACGCCAAGGCGGCGGGCGAGACGAGCCCCATGATGCACAACATCGTGGTGGGGCGCGACATGCGGAAGAGTTCGCCGTCGCTCACCAAGCAGTTGATCCAGGGCATCAACGATCAGGGCGGGCACGTGATCGACGTCGGCCTGGTCGACACGCCGTTCGTCTACTTCGCGATCAATCACCTGGACTGCGCCGGCGGCGTGATGACCACCGCCAGCCACAACCCGCCGCAGTACAACGGGTTCAAGGTCAGCAAGCGCAAGGCCAAGCCGGTCGGAGAGGCGACCGGCCTGAGCGAGGTGCGCAAGCACGCGGCGATGGTGGACCGGGCGACGATGCAGCCGGCGCACGGGCGCACCGAGCAGCGCAACCTGTGGGAGGCGTACGCCAGGCACGTGCGCCACTTTCTGGTGCCGGGCGGCTCGAACATCAAGGTCGTGATCGACGCCAGCAACGGCATGGCCGGCACGATGGTGCCGATGGTCTTCGGCAAGAAGTGCCCGCTCGGGCCCGCGCCGGGGATCGAGATCATCGAACTCAACTTCGATAACTCCAAGGGCGAGTTCGTGCACGAGCCGAACCCGCTGGTGGCCTCGAACCTGCGCCAGCTGCAGGAGCGCGTCAAGGCCGAGAAGGCCGACCTGGGCATCTGCTTCGACGGCGACGCCGACCGGTGCGTGATCGTCGACGAGAAGGGGCACATCGTCGGGTGCGATCACCTGACGGCGGTGCTCGTGCCGTACTTCCTCAAGAAGGGCGGGCCCGGCGGCGGCACCGGCAAGGGCGGCGTGGTCTACGACCTCCGCTCGACCAAGGCCGTGAGCGAGGAGATCCTGAGGCACGGCGGTACGCCCTACCGCTCGCGCGTCGGGCACGTGTTCATGAAGCAGGCGCTGGCCGAGCACGGGTGTGTCTTCGGCGGCGAACTCTCGGGGCACTTCTACTTCCGCGACAACTTCAACGCCGACTCGGGCGCGATCGCGATGGCGGTCGTGCTCAGCCTGCTCAAGCACTCGAGCAAGACGATGAGCCAGCTCGTCGCGCCCGTGAAGCGCTACGTGCAGTCGGGCGAGATCAACTTCCACATCGAGGACAAGGACGGTGCGCTGCTCAACCTCCGCAAGGAGGTCGCGATCAGCGTCGACGCCAAGGTCGATGAACTCGACGGCCTCACCATCGACTGCTTCGACCAGCACGGGACCAAGGCGGGCGTGCCGGGCGGGTGGTGGTGCAACGTCCGCAAGAGCAACACCGAGCCGTTGCTGCGCCTGAACCTCGAGGCCAAGGACCAGAAGACCCTCGACGCGATGCTCGCGCGGATCTCGCCGATGCTCGGGACGAAGGTCGACCACTGACCCGCGGCGCCGCGCCCGGTGGGGCATTCGGGGCCGTGTCCGGACCCCGCGACGGGGATCGGCGGCGGGCCCGCGCGGAGGCGGTAGACTGTGACGGTCTCGGAGGGCTTGTCGAAATTCCCATGAACCTCAGCGCGTTTCTCGATCACTGGAACATCGCCGAAAACCCCTTCCAGGGCGAAGAGGCGCGCCAGGATCCGGTCTTCCTGCGCCTCGAGGCCGCGGCGGAGAGCCGGGCGAGGTCGCAGCCCGGGGCCGAGGGTGTCGTTCGAACGGTGATCCTCGACGGGCCGCACGAGGCGTCGGCGCCGGGCGCGCCGGGCGAGACGCCGTTCGCGACCACGCACCCCGACTTCGAGAAGATCGTCGGGCACTTCGAGCGTCCGAGCACGTCGATCGTCTTCGGGGAGAAGGGGAGCGGCAAGACCGCGATCCGGATCCAGATCGCCGACCGGGTCGCGGTCTACAACGCCCGGCATCCCGACCGGCGGTGCCTTCTGGTGGCGTACGACGACCTCAACCCGATCCTCGACCATTTCAACGAACGAATGGGCAACGAGCGAAAGCCCAACGTCCCCGAGACGCTCGCGAAACTGCGCTTGGTGGACCACATGGACGGGATCCTGTCCATGGTCGTGCCGCGCGTGGTGGATGCGCTGCTGAAGGAGCGGCAGGATCAGGAGCCGCTCGACCTCGGGCCCGAGCCTCGGCGCACGATCCGTCGGTGCGAGAGCGCGCTGCGCCAGGAACTCCTGCTGCTTCAGGCTCTGTACGACCGGCCGGAGGGCTCGGGCGGCGCGGGCGCCAGCCCCAGCGGTCCGGCGCAGCTGGCCAGTCTGGGCTCGGCGGTCATCTCGACCGCCGACGGCATCGCCAGCAGCGTCGTGAGCGACTCGCGCGACAAGCAATCCAAGTCGCCGGGAGCCGGTTCTCGTGCGGGCGTCGGGGGCGGCGCGGTGGCCCGGACGTCGCGCCTGCGCAAGACGCTGCGGCTCTCGATGCCGCTGCACGTGCGCTTGTGGACCGCGCTTGCGTACGTCGGGTGGGTCGTGCCCGCCGCGATGGTGTGGTGGGGGCTCGCCAACGATCGCCTCTCGCTGCAGCTCAACACGCTCGCGTACGTGATCCTGGGGCTGGCGCTGGCGTACCTGCTGGTGCTCGCGAAGCGCAGCGTGTGGGACCGGCTCTTCTACCTGCGCCTGGGCCACCGGGTCCGTCGGCAGGTGCGTGTGATCGCTCGTTCCGACATCTCGTACGCGCGATCGCTCCGACAGCTCGACCCCGCGCTCCTCGAACCGAGCGTGCTGCCCATGACCGGCTCCGACGACACGCGCTACGCGATGCTCGAGCGTCTGCGCCGGGTGCTCCGGCAGTTCGGCTACGCGAGCATGGTCGTCGTGATCGACCGCGCGGATGAGCCCACGCTCGTTTCGGGCGATCCCGAACGGATGAAGAGCGTGATCTTCCCGATGTTCAACAACAAGTTCCTGCAGCAGTCGGGGATGGGGATCAAGATGCTGCTGCCGATGGAACTGCGTCACGCGCTGTTCCGCGAGTCAGCCGCGTTCTTCCAGGAGGCGCGCCTCGACAAGCAGAACCTCGTTGAACGCCTGACGTGGACGGGTCCGATGCTCTACGACCTGTGCAACGCCCGCCTGCAGGCGTGCCTGCGCCGGTCGGCCTTCGCGTCGCCGCGCGCCGTGGCCACGGAACCGACCACCGACGCGGGCGAAGCGGGCGCGGCGGCGGGGGGGCCGCCCTCGTTGCTGGATCTGTTCGCGCCGGACGTGTCACGCCAGGACCTGATCGAGGCCCTGGAGCACATGCACCAGCCCCGGGACGCTTTCAAGATGCTGTACCAGTGTCTGGTCGAGCATTGCTCGAACGTGACGCAGGACCAGGCGCAGTGGCGAATCCCCAAACACATCCTTGAGCAGGTCCGGCGTGCGCAGGTGGAGCGTGTGCAGCAGTTTCAGCGGGGCGTGAGACCGGCGTAAGTATCTGATAGCGAACAACTTGTGGTGTTTTTTCGGGGGCGGACGGCGGGCGGCTCCGTTCTTCGTATGATGTTCCTGCCGCTTTGGCCGCGTGGCCGATTCGGCTGGGTTCGCACAGGGTGAGGGTGCCGGGCGTCGCGGCGTTCCGCAGCGAGCGATCCGGGAGTGAGGCCCGGACGGGCTCGCTCGGAAGGGGATGGGGCACGCTCGATCATGCTTGTTACGTCGAAGCGACCCCGCGACCTCAAGTGGTTTCACGCCGGGCCGCTGCTGTTTGGCGACTGGGGCACCAGCCGGCTGTATGTGATCGGGCTGGCGTTCTACTTCACGGCGCACGCGACGGTGTACTACCTCGCGGCGATGAGCCTGGTGCTGATCGCCGTCGCCTGGGCCTACTCGGTGGTCTGCCGCTGCTTCCCGGAGGGGGGCGGCGTGTACACGGCGGCCCGGCAGATCAGCCCGGTGCTGAGCGTCATCGGCGGCACGCTGCTGCTGTGCGACTACATCGTGACGGCGGCGTTGAGCGTGGTCGAGGGCTTCCACTACATGGGGTTCCCGCACGACCTCACGGTCATGCTCTCGTGCGTGACGATCCTGGGGTTGGGTGTCATCAACTGGCTGGGCGCCAAGAGCGCGGGGCGCTTTGCGCTGCTCATCGCGGTCGCCGCGATCGGTCTGAGCGCGGTGATCGCGCTGCTCTGCGTGCCGTACCTGGGCAAGGGTCTGGCGGCGACGAGCTGGGGGTTTCAGGCGCAACAGAGCACGTGGCACCAGTGGGAGAGCCTGGTGCGGATCATCCTGGCGCTCTCGGGTGTCGAGGCGGTCGCGAACATGACCGGGCTCATGAAGGAGCCCGTGCCCCGGACCGCGAAGAAGACCATCTGGCCGGTGCTCGCCGAGGTCGTGGTGCTCAACATCGTCTTCGGCATCGCGCTCACGGCGCTGCCGGCGATCACGAACGTCCACGAGCCCTGGGCGCATTCGTACGGCCATCTGCCGGGCGGGCTTCCGGCCGATCCGGCGCAGGCCGAGCAGGTCAAGCTGTACCGCGACACGGCGATGAAGGAACTGGCGATCACGGCGAGCCAGAACGCCTTCGGCCATCACGCGGGCTGGTACTTCGGGAAGATCACGGCGGTCGTGTTCGGCCTTTTGCTCATCAGCGCGGTGAACACCGCGATCATGGCCAAAGTTTCGGTCATGTTCAGCATGGCGCACGACAAGGAACTGCCGGGGCAGCTCACGAAGCTGAACTACTCCGGCGTGCCGATGTGGGGCCTGGGCGTCGCGTGCGCACTGCCGATCGGGCTCCTGCTGGTGATCGGGCCCGACGTGCCGGCGCTGGCCGAGCTGTACGCGATCGGCGTCGTCGGCGCGATCATGATCAGCCTGCTCAGTTGCGCCGTGAACAAGTCCCTCCCGCTGCGCAAGTGGGAACGCGGCGGCATGTGGGCCCTGGGCGTGTTCATGATGCTCGTGGAGGCGACGATCATCGTCGCCAAGCCGCGGGCCGCGGTCTTCGCGGCGTTCATGATCGCCGCGGTGCTGGCGGCCCGGTACTTCGTGCACGCGGGGATGAAGCGGGGCCGTCGCGTCGAGGCCGGGTACGACGTGAGCCTCATGCCCGAGGGCGGGTTCCTGGCGGAGCTGAAGCGCGAGCCACTGCCGATGGACCCGAGCAAGCCGCGCATCATGCTCGCGGCCCGTGGTCGATACCAGGCCGAGTTCGCCGTGGCGGAAGCCAAGCGCCGAGGGGCCGCGCTGTTCGCCATCTACGTGCGCACGTTCCGGCTCATGGACACCGCGCCGGGCGTCCTGCCCCTGGTCGAGGACGACAAGGACGCGCAGGAGTCGCTGGGCACCATCGCGGTGCTGGCGCGGCAGAACGGCGTGCCGTTCTTCCCGATCTACGTCTGCTCGCCCGACATCGCCGAGGAGATCCTGGACTACACCGTGACGTTCGGGTGCGACACGCTCATCCTGGGCAAGACGCGCCGCAAGGCGATCGCCCGCGCCATCGAGGGCGACGTGGTGAGCAAGATCGCGGCGCACTTGCCGTCGAACGTGGCGCTGCTCGCCCGCGACGCCTCGCCCGACGGCACGCACACCACCGAGGCCGTGCCGCACGGGCCGGACGAGGTTCCGGCGCCCGGACTGGAAGTCGCGAGCGACCACACCTCGGGCGCGGCGTCGCCGCCCGGCGAGAACGGGCAGCGGGGCCAGGCGTCGCCGAGCCGGGACAAACCGGCGACGTAGAGCGCTTGTTTTTCGGCCCGATGGAACGCGGACGGCGTGCGAGTTCTCGATCGATCGTGGGTGTCGTTTGCGCCGCAACGGCGCAAAGTCCCGCCTCGTCTGCGTAGGATGATCGAGCGA
>CALMQD010000083.1 GCA_937871415.1 uncultured Phycisphaerales bacterium
CCCCCCACTCCAACCTGCATCCCCACACCCCATCACCACCACTGAGCACACGGAGGGCACAGCATGGCTGAGCAAGGACCTCTGGTCGTCGGCGCGGATCCCCAGCCCGGGTCGCTGGCGGCGCTGCGGGAGGCGTCGCGCCTGGCCGCGGCGGCTGGGTGCGGGCTGATCGCCGCGCGGGCGGTGGAACTGCCGCTGGACCTGGGGGCGCTGGAGGGGTTCTCGGTGTTTCCGGTGAACATGCACCAGTTGCTGCGGGAGGAGGGAGAGGTCGAGCTGGACCGGGCGCTGAAGAGCGCGGGGGTCTCGGCGAACGTCGAGCGGCGGGTGACGCTCGGCTCGATCGCGTCGGAACTGCACCGCATCGCGCAGGAACAGAAGGCGTGGCTGTTGGTCGTGGGGATGAACCGCGAGGCGGGCGAGCGATCGATCGGCGTCGTCGCGTCGCAGTGCGTGCGGCAGGCGTTCATCCCGGTGCTCGTGGTCGAGGACGGGCACGCGGGGGAGTTTCGGCGGATGGTCGCGTGCGTCGATTTCTCCGACGTCTCGCCGAAGGTCGTGCAGACGGCGGCGCGGTGGGCGCAGCGCGACCGCGCGGCGCTCGCGCTGCTGCACGTGCACCGGCCCGGAAGGCCGCCGGTGGTGCAGAACCCGGTGGAGGACGGCCCGGACGTGTGTGCGAACCTGCGCGTGCACCTTGAGCACTTCTGGAACCAGTACGCTCTGCCTGGGGTTGCGCCCGAGTTCGTGGTGGTGGAGGATGTTCGCGCGGACAAGGCGGTCAACCGGTACATCGCGTCGCACCGGGTCGATCTGGCGGTGCTCGGCACGCGCGGGCGCTTCAGCGTTCACGACCGGATCCTGGGGACGACCGCGGAGCGGATGCTGCGTGATGCGCCGGTGAGCCTGCTGGCGGTGCCGCCGGCGCGGTGAGCGCGAATCTGCGCTTCGGGCGGTGACGGAGTTGCGCGGCTGCTCGGCCTATTGCACCTCGACTTCGACGTCGATCCACGCCGAATCCGGCGGTTGGCCGGCGGCGCAGTGCGCGCGGACCATCCACCCGCCCAAGTCCAGCGTCCAGAGGGCGCCGGGATGGTCGGCGGCGAACGCGAAAAGGCGGCCCGAAGAGCCGCGGCGGCGGGGCTTTTCGCCGGGAACGGATGGGAGCGGCGCGACGGGGAGCGTCGCGGCGCGGGCATCCGGGTTCGCCGCGTGGCGGGCCGCGTCGGCGAGGCGGAACTCCCGACCTTCCGTGAGGAGCAGGACGCGGGCGCCGGACCACTTCGTGCCCTCGCGCCGCAGGTTCGCGGCGTCGATGAGCAGCGAGGGCGCGCGCGAGACGCCGCGGACAGTCATCGCCGGCAGTTCGACCTCGACGCAGGCGTTCTCGGCCACACCCAGCCCGAAGCGCGGCGGGTGGGTGGCCGGATCGGCGAGCGCGACGAGCATGCGCCCGATGCGGTCGCGCTCGAAGAAATGCGAGTCGGTCAGCACGCCCGGGAGCAGGCCCATGCCGCGGCCGATCCGAGCGCCGCAGCTGGGCGCGGGCTGCGCTGCATCGTTGGGGTCGGCCGGGTCGGCGGAATCGGCGTCGCGCACGCCGAGCGCCTCGGCGCTCGAGCCGCCGAGGAACATGACGCCGCCCATCATCGCGGCGCCGGCGCTGGTGCCCGCGACGACGCCGCAGCGGTTGAGGAGGTCGGCGAGGGCGGCGCGCACGGGCGTGCATTCGTCGGGGTGCGCGTGGTCGAGGTAGCGATCGGTGATGCGCTTCTGATCGCCGCCGCTGAAAAAGGCGCCGCCGGCGTTCTGGATGAGTTCGACGGATTCGGCGTCGGAAGTCGCCTTGCCTACGACCGAGACCGCGGAGTTGGGGACGTGGGCCAGGATGTTGGCGGTCAGGTTGTCGGCGCTCGCCTGTGGATCGCCGCTGGCGGCGGTCATGACCACGACCGTTGGGGGCGTCACGGTAAAGGGTGTGAGCGCGCACGATTCGGCCCAGCAGAGTCTCGCGGAGACGCTGAGGAACCGCATGTACACAGGGTGGTTGTCGTCGTCGAGCGCGCCGCCGATGAGCATCAGGCGGCCCGTGCGGGCGCGGCAGTCAGCGGTCGACGCCGAGACCTGGGCGGCGTGGTCCGAATCGGAGGACGTGGCGCAGGCGGAGCATGCGGCGGCCATGACGAGCGCGGCGAGCGACCGGCATGCAATGGATCGAAGATGCACGGTCGGGTCTCCTGGGCTTACTTGTCGAAGATGAGCACCTGGAACCGGCCCGAGGCGTCGGCGACGCCGCGGTACATGCCGGAGGTGCTGTGGACCATGGCCGCTCGCCCGCGGGCGTCCATGGCGATGAGCCCGCCGTCGTCGGGCTTGAGGACGTGGAAGACGAGGTCATTGGCCGCGGCCTCAACGCTCATGCCGGCGAAACGGATCCGGTCGGAGACGCTGTGGGCCACTGCGTGACGGATGAACTCCTCGCCGGTGCCCGTGCAACTGACGGCGCAGAGGTCGTCGGCGTAGGTCCCGGCGCCGATGATGGGGGAATCGCCGACGCGTCCGAAGCGCTTGCCGGTGAGGCCGCCGGTGCTGGTGGCCGCGGCGAGTCGGCCTTGGCGGTCGAGGGCGACGCAACCGACGGTGCCCATGCGCGGGGCGTTGGCATGATGCGCGGCCGCGGGCGTGTCGGTCGCCGCGCTGCCGGTGCGGCCCTGGCTCTCGCGCCGCTCCTTGAGTACATCGTCGAGCAGTTTGCGTCGGTCGGGCGTGTCGAAATACGAGTTCGGCACGCGCTCGACCCGCGCGGGCACATCGGCGCAGGCGTCGGCGAACTCCTCAGCGCCGGGGCCGACGAGCAGGACGTGGCGCGTGCGCTCCATCACGAGGCGCGCGAGCGAGATCGGGTTCTTCACGGTGCGGAGGCCGCCGACGGCGCCGCAGCGGAGCGTGGAACCGTCCATGATCGAGGCGTCGAGTTCGTGCTCGGCGCGTTCGTTGAATGCGGCGCCCTTGCCGGCGTTGAAGAGCGGATCGTCCTCGAGGATGCGGACGACGGCCTCACAGGTGTCGAGCGCCGATTCGCCGGCGTCGAGCCTGCGGCGACCCTCGGAGAGGGCTCGTTCCAGGCTTGCGCGGTAGGCCGCGATCTGTTCCGGCGGCGCATCGCGCTCGATGGTGCCCGCGCCGCCGTGGATGGCGATCGCCCACTGTTCACGGTCGGCGGGCGGAGTGTCGGCGGTCGGCGTGCCGGCTCGCGGGCCGGATTGGCAGGCCGAGAGCACCGACGCGCAGACGATGAGCGCGCCCAGAACGAAGACCGCGAGGGGTTGCATGTGCGGCTCCTTGGTCGATGAGTCCCCGGCCCCCCCCCCCCCCCCCCCCCCGCCACCCCCCCCCCCCCCCGCCCCCCTCGCGCGCG
>CALMQD010000084.1 GCA_937871415.1 uncultured Phycisphaerales bacterium
ACCAACGGGGAACGGATTTGTGTTATGTCAGGGTCGCGCGCCGAGTTATTCCACCGGATTCCCCCACGCAGAAATGGTTGCGAAATCATAAAAGATCAAGTATCTTGTTGCTCCCTCGTGAGGGTCGGCTTGGCCAGACCTGAACAGTGCGTGAATCCGCCGTCGGATTCCGCCGCGAGGGGCGGTTTGAGCATCCGTCCATGCCCGGCTGTGCGAAACGATCGCCGGGCAGAGCCAAAGGAGTTTCTTTCAGGGTTGATGCGGGTCAGAAGCCGATCTGTTGGCCCCCGCGCTTCCCGCGTGGGCCCATCGGCGAGGTTTCGATCGTCAAGTCTTCAGAACTTACGAACAAAAACCGAACGATTCGACCGGCATCAAACCGACGAAGAGCGCAGACATCGATTACCGGCCATGGAATCCGGGATGAGGCGAGAAGCCTCCCCGAAATGCCCGCGGCTCCCGGTGAAACGGTGGTGAGACAAGAACGCTTTCAGGGACGGAAGCGTATAAGGCGTTGATGTGCAAGGCCGGCCTCGGCCCGACGGAGCGGGGATCGCTCCAGGGCGGTGAGTGTCGGCAGAGACAAGGTGCGGCCGCGGGCGAGAAGTACGTCCGACGGCGGCTTGACCGGTGTGACGGCTCGCCCCGCAAGGGTCGGGCCGCGATCGCCGGCCTTGGACCCGGGACCTTGAAGTCTTCGGGTAGTCTTTGAGCCGGACGACCGGCAGTAGGTGGGCATCGTGGTGAACATGAACATCGGTCCAAGTCCGCTCGAGCAGCACCGCCGCAAGGCGCGCGTTCAGTTCGCCCCGGCGAGCGAGACGACGCTGCGCGCGGGCGCGACCGGGCGCGCCAAGAAGTCGCTCTCCAAGGAGGACGAGCGCCTCCTCGCGACCCTGCTCAACCCCAACAACCCGCAGGACTACATCGACTCGCCCGTCTTCCGCGAGAAGGGCGCCGAGGAGTCGATCTACTCCCAGGGCGGCGACATCCAGAAGCCCGACACCTCCTGGTACCACCCGGTGATGGACGACCTGTCCCCCGGCAAGCACCGGACGGTCAAGAGCAGCCAGCAGGTCATCCTGACCGGCGCGCAGGAGCGCGTGCTGTTCCACCAGTTCAACTACGCGCGCTTCCGCGTGTCGGAGATCCAGAACGAGGTGTGGACCAGCGATGCGCGCAAGCCCACGCCCGACCAGGCCGAGGAGATCCTGCGCTGGTACCGCAAGAGCGAACTCATCCGCGAGCAGATCGCGGAGACCAACCTCGCGCTGGTGCTGGCGATGGCCAAGCGCACCCGCATGAGCGAAGTCGACTTCGCCGACCTCGTCAGCGAAGGCAACATGGCCCTGCTCCGCGCCGTCGACAAGTTCGACGCCGGGCGCGGGTACAAGTTCTCCACCTACGCCTGCCGCGCCATCCTCAAGGCCTTCAGCCGCCAGGGCATGAAGCTCAGCAAGTACCGCCAGCGCTTCCCCACCGACTTCGACCCCAAGCTCGAGCGCTCGAACTTCCTCGAGACCAAGCGGGCCGACTTCGAGAAGGACGCCGCGGAAGAGGTCAAGCGCATCGTCCTGGAGAACCGGGCCGACCTGACCGACGTCGAGCGCACCGTCATCGAGCACCGCTTCGGGCTCGAGTCCGGTGAGAACGAGAAGCCCATGACCCTCGAGCAGGTCGGGCAGATCATCGGCGTCACCAAGGAACGCGTCCGCCAGATCCAGAACAAGGCCATGGAGAAGATCAAGGTCGAACTCGAGGCCAAGTTCCTGGGTGTCAAGAAGGACGAGCCCGAGGCCGAGGGCGCCGCGGCCCCCGGCCAGCCGGGCCAGCCCGGCGCGATGCTCGGCTCCGGCCCCACGCCGCCCGAAGATCAGAGCGAACTGCTCGCCCTGAACTGATCGGCGCGAGCGCCGCCGAGAAAATCCGCCCACGACACGATCCCGACCGGGGCCCCATGGGCCCCGGTTTTTCTTTGGGCGGCGCGCGTCGCCAATGCGCGCTGCGCCTTCCCCCTCGCGCGTAACCTCTCCCCATGGCCCTCGACACGAACCCGCCCGCGCCCGACAACGCGCCCGACGCCGACCCGGCGCGGGCGCGCACGGCCGTCTTCCTCAACGGGCGCTTTCTCGACGACCTCTCCTCGGC
>CALMQD010000085.1 GCA_937871415.1 uncultured Phycisphaerales bacterium
CCACCGGCGCACCGGGCCGTGGGTGGACGCTTCGCTCCGGATCGAGGGCCCGGCCGTGTACGCGCTGCAGGCGGTCTTCCTGCGCGACTGGATGCTCGATTCCGATGAGGCCATCGGCGCGCTCGACCAGTACATCCCGCCCGTCACGGTCCGCGCCGAGCATCCGTGCGTTGTCCAGGTCATCCCCTCGGGACCGGGCGCTGCGCCCGACGCCATCCACCAGGCGATCCTCACGACCATCTACAGCGCCCGCGATGAACTGGTCATGACGACCCCGTACTTCGTTCCCGACGACGCGACGCGCACGGCTCTTCAAGCCGCGGCGATGCGGGGCGTCAGCGTGACGCTCGTCATGCCCAAGGTCTCCGATTCGCGCCTGGTCGCCGCGGCCTCTCGAGCACATTACCTCGATCTGCTCGAGTCCGGCGTCAAGATTCACCACTACCGGGGAGGCCTGCTGCACGCCAAGACGATGACGGTCGACAAGGACATCTGCCTGATCGGCTCCGCGAACATGGATGCCCGCTCGTTCTGGCTGAACTTCGAGGTGACGCTCTTCATCTACGACGATGACTTCTCGTCCGCGATGCGGTTCCTGCAGGGCGGGTACCTCGCCGAGAGTGACGAGGTTCACCTCGAAGAGTGGCGCTTGCGGCCTCGCTGGGAGGTCTTCCGCGACAACGTGGCTCAACTGCTCGGCCCCCTGCTCTAAATCCTGTCCTTTGCGTGGGATGAATCGCTCCCTGATTCCGCCTCCGGCCCGATCATCCGCCGGTAGAATCGGACCGACATAGATACGGGAACTTCCGAGAACAACCCCCGCTGCGCGGCGGTAGGGGAGAAATGTTCGGCGCAACGCGTGCTTCAGAGACTCCGGACCAGGGAAGACCATGGGCTGGCAGGATCGGCGATACCGAGACTTTGACGAGGGTTCAATGCCCGGGTGGAAGCGCGCACTGCGCCGGGTGTTCGTCGATGGCGACAACTTCTTCTCCTGGGGCGTGCCGCTCTTCACTCTCGCCGGCATCCGCGTCCGGATGCACGTGCTGTTCATCGCGTACGTGCTGGTCACGCTAGCAACCAGCCTCTCGCCCACCGCGAGCGGCCCGGTGTTCACCATCATCTCGCTGGCCATCCTTTTCGGGATCGTGCTGATCCACGAGTTCGGCCATTGCCTCGCCTGCAGGTGGGTCGGCGGCCAGGCCAACGACATCCTGCTCTGGCCGCTCGGCGGGCTGGCGTCGTGCCGGCCGCCGCACCACTGGCGAGCGGACCTGATCACAACGCTTGGCGGGCCCGCGGTGCACATTCCGATCGCGCTGGTGCTCGGCGGCGTCATCCTGGCGATGGGCGCCGACACCGGGGCGATCTTCTTCAACCCGATCGCTCCGCGGGTGCAGAGCGCAGCGGTCTCGGACTTTCTCCAGGTCCCCGGCTGGCAAGGCTGGGCCCGATACGTCCTCTGGAAGGCGTACGTCATCAACCAGAGCCTGTTCCTGTTCAACATGCTGCTGGTGATGTACCCGATGGACGCGGGACGGGTGCTGCACGCACTGCTCTGGCGCAAGATGGGCTACGGCCGCGCGACGCTGGTGGCGGCGACCGTCGGGCTGTTCCTCGCGGTCGCGGTCGGGCTCTACGGCATGACGACGGACCGCAACATGCTCACAACGATCGCGGTCTTCGCCGGCATCACCTGCTTCTACACCCGTCGGCAGGCGCAGCTCACCCACGACGAACCGTGGAGCGAATCGGCCGCTGAGTCACAGGCGGTCAGCGATCGCGCCTTCCGCGAGGCGGCACGCAAGCAGCAGGCCGAGCGCCAGCGTCTGGCCGATCTGGAAAAGGAAGAGGACCGCATCCTCAGGAAGATCCAGGCCGAAGGGATGGCGAGCATCACCAAGAAGGAGCGGCGCTTCCTCGACGAACTGGCCGAGGCCAAGCGAAACCAGGGCGGCGCGGGGGCCAACAACAAGAGGACGGGCGGCGGCGCCGGCTTTGTTGCTTAGGAAAGGCGGTTCGGTTCGTCACCCATGATCCAGCGACCGATCGAGCTCGGTGATCGCCAGTACGCCAGCGAACTGCGCCGTCCCAGCGTCCTCCCCGGCCTGTCGATGATCTCGATCAACACGTGGATCATCGTCATCAACGTCCTCGTGTTCGTCCTCGGCATCACCGTTCTCAACACGCCCTACCGCATCACGACGGGAACCGAGAGGGCCCGCGGCGTGACCGAAGATCAGTGGGCCCACAAGTGGGTCTACCACGACCAGACGCAGTGGACCGGGTCGGGCGAGGGCTACCACCTCATCCTCACCGACCGCGACGCCGACGGGCGTCCGGTGGTCAATCTCGAGGCGGGACGTCCCATGCTCATCCCGATCGGGCGCGAGCGTTTCGCGATCCGCCCCGTCCTGGATGCGCTCGGCCACTTCTCGACCGGCAAGGCCTTCAGCGAGGGGCAGGTCTGGCGGTTCTTCACGTTCCAGTTCCTGCACGCCAACGCGCTGCACCTGGGCATGAACATGCTCGGGCTGTGGTTCGTCGGCGGCATCGTCGAGGAGTACCTCGGCCGACGGCGCTACGCCGCGTTCTACCTGACCTGCGGTTTCATGGGCGGCGTGATGTACCTCTTCCTGAACCTCGCGGGGTACATGCTCTCGCAGTGGTTCCCGTCGACCGCCCACACCCTCCCGTTCCTGCTGGTCGACGACCCGTACACGCCGCTTGTCGGCGCATCGGCGGGAGTCTTCGGCGTGCTGCTGGCCGCGGCGTACATCGCGCCCAACGCCATCGTCGACGTGCTCTTTGTCCTCCCCATGAAGCTCCGCACGGCGGTCTATCTGTTCCTGCTCATCGCGGTGGCCAACCTGTTCCGAGGCGGCACCAACGCCGGGGGCGACGCGGCCCACGTCGGCGGTGCGCTCGCGGGCTTCTACCTCGTCCGCCACACCCACAAACTCCGCGACATCCTCTCGGTCTTCGGCCTGCGCGATCAATCCTCCCGCGACCGGCGCCACCCCGGAGTCTTTGACAGTGACGCCCGCAGCGAGGCGGAACTCGAACGTCTCATCCGCAAAGCCCGCGAGCAAGGGCTCGAGAGCCTCACCCCGGGAGAGCAGCGATGGCTTCGGGGCGAACGCGAGCGCCTCAACCCCGGTTGATCCACCGACTACGCTAGACCCGTGTCCAGCGGCTCGAACAAGCCTCAGCCCGTCACGCTGACCGTGCGGCACCGTTCGCGCGTTTCGCGGGCGCGCCTGGGCGCAGTTTCCACGCCGCACGGCGTGTTCGAAACACCGGCGTTCATGCCCGTCGGTACGCGCGGGTCGGTCAAGGGCATCCTGCCGCATCTGGTGCGTGAGACCGGGGCTCAGATCGTCCTTGCCAACACCTACCACCTGCTGCTCCGGCCCGGGCCGGAGACCATCGAGCAGCTCGGGGGCCTGCAGCGCTTCACCGGCTGGAACGGTCCCATGCTCACCGACTCGGGCGGATACCAGGCCTACTCGCTCGCGGCGACCAACCAGATCGACGACGACGGCGTGACGTTCAAATCCATCGTCGACGGCTCGGAGGTCCACCTGTCGCCCGAGCGCGCGGTCGACGTGCAGAACCGGCTCGGCGCCGACGTCATCATGGCGTTCGACGACTGCCCGCCGTCGGTCGACCCCGCGACCGGGGAGGTGTCGCAGCCCCGGCTGCTCATCGCCGCGGAGCGCGATGCGCGGGACGCTTCGCCCGAGGATCGGCCTGCGGCCGGCGATTCGCGCCCGTTCGCTCGCAAGCGCACCCGCGCGTACGACCATGCGGCGCGACTCCGCATTGCCAACGAACGCACCGTCCGCTGGCTCGAGCGCTGCCGGGTTGCTCACGAACAGTGGGAGGGTGGTCGCGGGGCGAGCGCCCGCGCGCTGTTCGGCATCATCCAGGGCGGCACCGACCTCGACCAGCGCGCCTGGTGCGCGGAGCGCATCACGAACATCGAACTCCCGGGCTACGCCATCGGCGGCGTGGCGGTCGGCGAGACCTCCGCCGACATCGCACGCGTCGTGGCCTTCACCGCCCCGCGCATGCCCGATTCCAAGCCGCGGTACCTGATGGGTGTGGGATACGAGCGCGACCTGCTCGCCGCCGTGCTGTCGGGCGTCGACATGTTCGATTGCGTCCTGCCGACCCGTAACGGCCGCAACGCCAACGCGTTCACGGCGGCCGGTCAGGTCCGCCTCCGCAACGCCCGCTTCGCGCTGGACGATCGGCCGATCGAGCCGGGATGCGACTGCTTGGCGTGCTCGCCAAATACCGAACACAGCCCGATTGTCGGGGGGTGGCATCGGGAATACCCGTTCAGCCGCGCCTATATTCGACATCTGTTCATGGCCCAGGAGATGCTGGGGCCGATCTTGGTCAGCCTGCACAACCTCCGGCACTTCCAGCGATTCATGGCGGATGTCCGCTCGTGCATCGTGTCGGAGGACTGGGAGGGGTTGGTGCAGCGCTGGCCGGTGGCGGCGCCCGGTCTTGAAGCGGCCAAGCGCGAGGGCGTCGTACGCCCGGGCGGATAGGCCGCCTTCGCGCGGTTTTTTCTGGCCCCAAGCGGCGCGACCCGACGAGCGAACCCTCATGACCGAACTCTCACAGTTTGCATTTCTGGCCCAGGCGACCGGCGTTTCCGCCGCTCCCGCTCCGGGCTCGACACCCGCCCCCGCGACACCCGCGGCGCCCGATGCGCTCGGAACGGGAACGACGACGAGCCAGCCCGGCACAACCGGCGCGCCCGGCGGTGCTCAGCCGGCCCCGAGCGCGCCGTCGTTCCTGCCCCTGCTTCTTATCCTGATGGCCGTGATGATGGTGCCGATGTGGCTCTCCTCGCGCCGCGAGAAGAAGAAGCGCGAGACGGTCATGTCTCAGCTCAAGCGAAAAGACAAGGTGCTCACCATCGGCGGGCTCATCGGCACCGTGGTGGACATCCGCGACAACGAGGTCGTGCTCTCGACCGACGAACCCAACGGGGCCCGATTCCGCGTCACCCGGTCGTCGATCCAGACCGTGCTCGAGTCCTTCGGTTCCGGCAATAGCGCCGGCGCCAAGCCGGAAGTCGAGGTCAAGGCCAAGTCCGACGCCGTGTCGGTCTGACCGGTGTCCGAACGGGCGGGCAAGCCCGGTTTCCCAATGAAACTGGAAGTGGAAGGGTGGGGCGCACGGGCGTCACGGACGATGTCTCGGCGGATTGAAGGGGAGAGCGGGCGGGGGAGTCGAGTCGGATAGTCGAACATGAAGCACGTCGCCCGGAACCTGATCCTCCTGCTCGCTGTCATCGCCTTCATGGCGTGGTCCGTCTTTCCGCCCAAGGAGAAACTCCGCCTGGGCAAGGACCTCGCCGGCGGCGTGAGCCTGATCTACGGCGTCGATGTCCCCCCGGGCGACACCGGCGTACTCCCCAAGGTCATCGAGGTCGTAAAAGACCGCCTCGACCCCCAGGGCGTTCTCGAGATCACGATCGTGCCGCAGGGCAACGACCGTATCGAGATCACGATGCCCCTGCCGACGTCGGAGGTGAAGCAGCTCAAGGAGGGCGTGGACTCGGAGATCGGCAAGCTCGCGGGCAACTCGATCTCGCCCGACGAGTTCGCCCAGATGGCCGCGATGAAGGGCGCCGAGCGCGACGCGGCGCTCACGAAGGTCGCCGCCGGAAGCACCGAGCGACTGGCACGTCTCAAGGCGGCGATGGCGGCCTACGACGCGTGGAAGGCCAACCGGGCGGAACTGGACGACTCCCAGGCGACGCTCAAGCGGATGGAAGCGCTGATCGCCGAGGGCAAGGCCGCGGGTCGCGCCGAGACCGAGCCCGACATGGCCGGCTGGGCTTCGGCCCGCGACGCGGCCCAGGCCGCGTTCAACGCCGCGGTCGACAAGGCCGCATCCACGGAGATCGCCTACGAGGACGCGCGGAACGCGGCCCTGACGGGCGGTGTGGACGCCACCGAACTGCGCCGAGCCCTGGCGCTCTCCAACAAACCGATCTTCATCCGCGGCGCCGGCGAGAACAACACCCTTCCCTCCCCCCGCGAAACCGCGATCGAGGACATCAAGAAGGCCCACCCCGACCAGGTCGCGCAGATCGACCGCGTGATCGCCGCGTGGAACGCCTACGAAGCGAAGCGCAAGACCCTCGACGACCCGTCGGACATCATCCGCCAGCTGCGCGGCGCGGGCGTGCTCAACTTCCGAATCACGATCAACCCCGGCACGTTCGCTCAGGAAGCCGAGGCGCGGCGCCAGCTCGAAACCGGCGGCCCCAAGTCGGTCCGCGTTGACAAGGCCAAGTGGTACAAGATCAACAAAATCCAGAACTGGGTCCGGAACTTCGAGGAGCTCCAGTCGCTCGACACGCCGGAAGGCGCACGGGCGTTCTTCGGCAGCCGCGGCTACGTCGTCGAGAAGTACAAGGGCGAGTTCTGGATGCTCGCCTGGGATGAACCGGGCTTCCGCCTCACGGAGCAGGACGGCGACTGGAAAGTGGACTCGGCCACGGTGCAGCCCGACCAGTTCGGTCGCCCGGGCATCGGCTTCCAGATGGACGTTCTCGGCGCGCAGCGCCTCGGCGAACTCACCGAGACCAACGTCGGGCGCAACATGGCGATCCTGCTCGACGACCAGATCTACACGGCGCCGCGTCTGAACTCACGCATCGGGCGCAGCGGCATCATCGAGGGCAACTTCAACCAGGAAGAGCTCACCTACATCACCCGAGTGCTGAGCGCCGGCTCGCTCCAGGCCCGCCTCTCACCCGAGCCCATCTCCACCACGATCCTCGCCCCGACGCTGGGCGCCGACAACCTGCAGCGCGGCCTCGAATCCGGCTACATCGCCTTCGGCATCGTGACCGTGTTCATGGTCGGCTATTACTTCATGTTCGGCTTCGTCGCGATCGTCGCGATGGCGATCAACGCGCTGCTGCTGGTGGGCGCCATGGCCGTCGCCCAGGCCGCGTTCTCGCTCCCCGGCATCGCCGGCATCGTCCTGACCTTCGGCCAGGCCATCGACGCCAACGTGCTCATCTACGAGCGCATCCGCGAGGAAGTGAACCGCGGCCACGACCTGAAGACGGCGGTGCGGCTCGGCTACGACCGGGCGCTGGCGGCGATTGTTGACGGCAACATCACCACCCTGATCGTCTGCGTGGTCCTGGGCTTCCTGGGTACGCAGGAGATCAAGGGCTTCGGCCTCACGCTGGGCATCGGCGTCGTCACCACCCTCTTCGCTCAGTTGTTCGCCACGCGGCTGGTCTTCGCGATCCTCATCGACCGCTTCCGCATCCGCAAGATGTCGATGTTTGCCCTGGCATTCCCCGCCTTCGGTCGGGCGCTGGTGCCCAAGATCGACTGGATGAAGATGCGGTTCGTTTCGTATGTCATCTCCTTCGCGCTCACCGGCATGGGCGCCTTTTTCGTCTTCTACAGCGGCCGGGACCTGCTGGGAATCGACTTCCGCGGCGGCACCGCGGTCACGATCGTCCTCAAGGACAAGGCCCCGGGCGTTCCCAACACCATGACGCGCGCCGAGGTCGAGTCGCACCTCGACCCGCTCCGCGCACTGACCAACGGCGCCGGCGTCGAGGTCATCGTCGTCAACCCCGACAAGAACGACTTCACCAAGTCGAACACCTTCCGCATCAAGACCATCTACTCCGACGCCAAGACGGTGCAGGACACCATCGTCAAGGAGTTCACCGGGCTCATCGAGAGCCGTCCGGCCCTCGTTTTCGACGGCGCCAAGGAGTCCGGCCGCGCCGCGCCGGTCTACCCGCTCACCGACACGATGCTCGGCGACAGCATCGGGCAGGCGAGCGTCCGTGAGCCGGTCGAGCAGTACCTGGGCGGCGCGGCGATCGTCCTCCGGAACATCCAGCCGCCGGTGAGCGTCAACGAGATCTCGGACCGCCTGCGCCAGCTCCGCGCCAAACCCGAGTACGGGAGCATCCAGGACCGCGAGACCCGCGTCGTCGTGCTCGACGGCACGCCCGAGCGTGCAACGAGCGCCGCGGTCCTCGTCCGCGACGCCAAACTCAACTACATGGACAACCGCGACGCGTGGGCGTCGGACCTGCGGGACACCGAGTGGAACCTCGCGGTGAACGCGCTCTCGCAGGCCTCGAGCCTCTCGAGCGTCGAGTCGTTCGGCGCATCGGTCGCCGGCACCTTCCGCAACTCCGCCATCGCCTCGGTCGTGCTCGCGACGATCCTGATCATCATCTACGTGTGGGTGCGATTCGGCTCGTTCAGGTACTCGGGCGCTGCGATCCTCACGACGCTCCACGACTGCCTGGTCGCGGTCGGCCTGGTGGCCATCGCATCCGTGATCTACAACGAGGTGCCGGGCGTGGCGCACGCGCTGGGCATCCTGCCGTTCAAGATCGATCTCAACCTCGTCGCCGCCGTGCTGGCCATCCTGGGCTATTCGCTCAACGACACGATCATCATCATGGACCGCATCCGTGAGTTGCGCGGCAAACTGCCGTACGCGACCCGCAAGCACGTCAACGACGCGATCAACCAGACGATCTCGCGCACGATCATCACCTCGGGCACGACGCTCATCTCGGTCATGGTGCTCTACCTCTACGGCGGCGAGGGCGTCCGCGAGTTCGCGTACGTCATGCTCTGCGGCCTGATCGTGGGCACCTACTCGTCGATCGCCGTCGCGGCGCCGCTGGTCTGGGTTCGCTCCGCCGATCCGCACGCGGACAAGCCCGCCTCCGGGGCTCAGGCCCCGGTTACGGGTGGTTCCGCCGCGACCGCCTGAGGAGTTCAATCCTCGGGAGCAGTTCCGGTTATCGCACCGAGGCGGATCGCCGATAATGCGCCGAAGACCTGAGCCCAGGCGCTCAGAGCGTGGACCCGTACGCACCCGTCGGCCATAGAACCGGTCATGCTGGAAGCACCCAACCGCCTCTTCACGCTGCTGTGCCTCCTCGCGGGGGTGTGGATCGTCGTGTACTGGCTGTGGGAGCCCTCACCGCCGAAGACCACGCTCGACACGCGCCAGCCCGATCCGGCGCTCGTTCAGAAGCCCGTCAACGCGGGCCAGCCGCCGGCTCCGCCGCCGGCGCGCGTGCAACCGGTCAATCCGCCGCCTCGCAAGGTGCCGCCGTCCCAGCCGGAACCGACGAAGAAGGCGGAAGGCCCGCGGGTGCTGGAGCCGCTGTTCCGCAACTACACGATCCAGCGGGGGGACACGATCGAATCGATCGCCGAGCGTGAACTCCGGAGCAGGCGCTACGCCGGCGCGATCATGCGGAGCAATCCACTGCTCTCGCCGGACCTCCTGGTGCCGGGCAAGACGATCCGTATCCCGCTCGACCCGGAGAACATCCAGGGGCGGCTGATCGAGCCGCCGGCGCCGACACCAGGTACTTCGCCGGGGAGGGCCGAGGCGCCGGCCCCCGCGACGCCGCCCGCCCCAGCGGCGGCGGCCAAGGGCCGCAAGTACACGATCCAGAGCGACGACACGCTGTGGGGCATCGCCAAGAAGTTCTACGGCAAGGGATCGATGTACAAACTGATCGCCGACGCCAACAAGGACAAGATCGCCGACCCCAACGACACGCTCCCCGTCGGCGTGGAGATCGTGATCCCCGACGCGCCGTAAGTGCGCGTCGCCGGGCGTTCAGGACCCGCACAAGTCGACCCCCGGACCCGTCGATGCTGTCTGCCGGGTATCCTCTGCGCCCGCGCCGACGCGGGCTGGTTGGCGCTGGATCCGAACCCTCTCGGGGAACACGTGCATGGCGAGCCTCAAGCGCATCCTGGTCACCGGCGGAGCGGGCTTCCTGGGATCGCACCTGTGCGACCGGCTCGTCGAGCAGGGGCACGACGTCGTGTGCGTCGACAACCTCTTCACCAGCCAGAAGTTCAACATCCAGCACCTCCTGGGCAGGCCGAACTTCGAGTTCATCCGGCACGACGTCACGCACCCGCTGTTCCTCGAGGTCGACGAGATCTACAACCTCGCGTGCCCCGCGGCGCCCGGGCACTACCAGTACAACCCCATCAAGACGATGAAGACCAGCGTGCTCGGCGCGATCAACATGCTCGGCCTCGCCAAGCGCTGCCGGGCCAAGATCCTGCAGGCCAGCACCAGCGAGGTCTACGGCGATCCGACCGAACACCCGCAGCGTGAGACGTACCGCGGCAACGTCTCGTGCATCGGCCCCCGCGCCTGCTACGACGAGGGCAAGCGTGCCGCCGAGACGCTCTTCTTCGACTACCACCGCAGCAACGGCGTGAACATCCGCGTGATGCGCATCTTCAACACCTACGGCCCGCGCATGCACCCGTTCGACGGGCGCGTCGTCTCCAACTTCATCCGCCAGGCTCTCACCGGCGACACGATCTCCATGTTCGGCGACGGAACCCAGACGCGCTCGTTCTGCTTCGTCGACGACCTCATCGACGGCATGATGAAACTGATGAACGGGCCCGACGACTTCATCGGCCCCGTGAACATCGGCAACCCCGACGAGTTCACGATCATGCAGCTCGCCGAGCTCGTGTGCGAGGTCTCCGGGAGCAAGTGCAAGTTCGTCCACAAGCCGCTCCCGGCCGACGATCCCCTGCAGCGCAAGCCCGACATCACCCTCGCGCGCCAGAAACTGGGCTGGGAACCGAGGATCAAGCTCAAGGACGGTCTGCGGAAGACCGTCGACTATTTCCGCTCGATCGACTTCTCGCAGTTCCGCGCCCCGACGCCCAACTACTGAGCGCGCGCCCCGAGGCGCGACGACGCCGCGGCGAGCACCTCGTCGATGCCGATCCGCTCCATGAGCAGGCGCCCGGCCGCGGCGTTCTTGTGGTCCATTGTGTCGCCGGGCTCGATGTGCTGGAGCACGTCGTTCGAACGCCGGAACGGCCCTACGAGGTTGACCCGTGTCGGCCCGAAGAGCGCGACGATCGGACGGTCGAAACCCACCGCCATGTGCAGCGCCGCCGAGTCGCTCGCGATCACGAGCGACGATCGCTCGATCACGCCCATGAGCGTCTCAACGCTCGTCGCCCCGACGAGGTCAACCACACGCGAGTCCGACGCCGCCAGTTCGAGCAGCGGCCCGACCTGCGCCCGCTCGCGCTGCGAGCCCACCACCGCGACGCCACCCAGGCCCAGGGAGCGGTCGGCCAGGAGCGCCCGGACCACATTTGCGTGCCGCTCCGCGGGCCATCGCTTTCCCTCCCAGCGGCTGG
>CALMQD010000086.1 GCA_937871415.1 uncultured Phycisphaerales bacterium
CTCACCCGGGAGAAGAGCCCGTCCCTGGCGGGGAGGGGTTCAGTCGGCGCCTGAACGGGCCGATGGTGACGGATCGTCCGCGCCCGGGCCGGCCCGGGCGCTCAGACAGCGCAGCGACCCGGCCCAAGAGCCCGCCGCGTCGCCCGAATCGGAGGCAGTTCCCCCATGGACCCGCAGTTCATCACCCCGTTCATCAAGAGCATCCAGAACGTCTTCTCGACGATGATGCAACTCCAGGTGAACGTCGGCGACCCGCGCCTCAAGACCGAACCCCTCCCGGCCTACGACGTCTCCGGCATCATCGGGATGAGCGGCGACGTCGTCGGCTCCATCGTCCTGTCGTTCACGACCGACACCGCGATGTCCCTCGTCGCGCTCTTCTCGGGTCAGAAACTCGAGGCCGGCCACCCCGACTTCGCCGACGCCGTCGGCGAGCTGGTGAACATGGTCTCCGGCAACGCCAAGGGCCAGTTCCCCGGCAACAAGCGCGTCAGCATCTCCTGCCCCACCGTCGTCGTCGGCAAGAACCACCAGGTCGCGCGCCAGAAGGACATCCCCTGTGTGATGATCCCCTGCGCCACGGACTGCGGCGAGGTCGTCATCGAGATCGCCATCCGCCCCGCGGAAGCCGGCGAGAAATCTCCCCAGCCGCTCACCGCCGGCGCCGGCGCCTGACACCCACCCCCATCGGCCGTTCGCCGTTTTCTCCCGGCCTCACGCCTCTCGCCCCCCCGACCCCCCCCCGCGCAAAGCCAAGCGAGCTTTCCCATGAAGATCCTGCTGGTCGATGATTCGAAGACGATGCGGAACATCCAGCGCAACGTGCTGTCGCAGATCGGCACGCACGAGGTCGAGGAGGCCTGCGACGGCCAGGACGCGCTCTCGAAGGCGATGGCCTTCCAGCCCGACCTCATCCTCGTCGACTGGAATATGCCCAACATGGACGGGCTGACCTTCGTGAAGACGTTCCGCCAGACGAACAAGGCCACGCCCCTCATCATGGTCACGACCGAGAGCGAGAAATCGCGCGTGATCGAGGCCATCAAGGCCGGCGTCAACAACTACGTCGTCAAGCCCTTCACCCCCGACCTGCTCAGCCAGCGCATCAACGAAACCATCTCGCGCAAAGCGGCCTGAGCCCCCGTCCACCCCGCCGGGCGGCGCTTGGCCGCGGCTTGGACTCACCGAACCCGTTCCTGACGCCGCGGGCCACTCCGGCCCGCGGTTTCGTTTCCGGGGCGACCGCGCCGGATCTCTTGAACCCCCACCAAACGCCGAGCGTAACGGGAAGCGCAACTGTTGCCGCTCCGGGCGTTCCCGCTTCTCTCCGTCCCGCGACACAGGCGCCGGCCCGGTCCGATCCGCCGACGCGGCGTGCACCGTCGCCGGGCTCGGCCGATTGGCGCCCCGCGTCACGCACCCGCCGCACCTCAGCCGATGAATCCTCCCGGCGGCTCGCGTTGAGCCGCAGCCCCGTTTCGACCCCTTCCACCCGCCCCGCCGTCCCCCCCCCGCGCCGCCCGGAGCGCCCGCCGCATGCATGACCTGCTCGCTGTCGTCGGTTGGCTCACGTGCGTAGCGATCCTCGTCTCGTTGTTCAACGAGATGCGCTCGCCGCGCGGCCTGGTCCTCTCGTGGAAGACCATCTTCCTCGCGGGGTACACGGTCTTCTACGGCACCGGCACGGC
>CALMQD010000087.1 GCA_937871415.1 uncultured Phycisphaerales bacterium
GGATGAGGCGCTGGTCCTCGTCGAGGCCCGCCGCGTCCGTTTCGCTCAGTTTGCACAGGCGGTGGAACCATTCGCGGGAGTCGACGCGGAGCACGCGTCCCTTGTCGAGCATCGCCATGCGGTCGGCGATGGTGAACGCCGAGTCCATCTCGTGGGTGACGACGACGCTCGTGACGCCGAGCTTGCGCGAGAGGTCGACGATCAGCCGGTCGATCTCGGCGCTGGTCACGGGATCGAGCCCCGCGCTGGGCTCGTCGTAGAAGAGGATCTTGGGGTCCAGCGCCAGCGCCCGCGCCAGGCCGGCGCGCTTCTTCATGCCGCCGGAGATCTGCGCCGGGTACTTCTCGGCGTGCTCGCGCAGGCCCACCAGTTCGAGCTTGATCTTCACGATCGTCTCGATGATCTCGGCCCCCAGGTCGGTGTGCTCCTGGAGCGGGAGGGCGACGTTCTCGGCGACGGTCATCGAGTTGAAGAGCGCGCCCGACTGGAACAGGATGCCGAAGCGCTTGCGCAAGTCGTCCAACTGCTCGTGGTCGATCCCGCGGAGGCTCTTGCCGAAGAGCGCGACGTCGCCCTCGTCGGGCTGGAAGGTGCCGATGAAGTGGCGCAGGAGCGTGCTCTTGCCGCACCCCGAGCCGCCCATGATGACCATCGTCTCGCCCGGGTAGACATCGAGCGTGATGCCGTCGAGCACGGTGCGCCCGTCGAAGCGCTTCACGAGGCCGGCGCACCGGATGATCGGGTTCCTGGCCGCGCCGTGCGCGCCCGGGCCGGTCCCCGTCGGCTCCGGCTGCGCGGCGCTGCGGGCTTGCGGGCCGGGAGAGGCGTTGGTCGATGCCGCGGTCACGCCGGAATGATACGTGAAGGGCGGCTCACAACCAAGAAACCCGGTGTGTGCGCGGCGCCGCCCCCGTCAACGGTGTGGGCTGGGCCGGTGCGCGGCGGGGCCAGACGCGGGCTGTTAGGGCTTCTTGTCGGTGTTACCGGCGTCCCCGGGCTTGCCGTCGCTCCCGGGCTCGCCGTCGCCTGCGCCGGCGTCGGCACCGGGCTGGGCGCCGTCGTCCTCGGCGCTCGCGTCGTCTGGGGACGGTGAGGTCGGCGCGGTGGGCACGACCATCGGCGTAAGCCAGATCACCTGCTTGCCGGGGACGTAGATGCCCAGGTTCTCCATGGGCATGTTGGGGGGCGGCGTGGCGGCGCCGATCTTGGAGCCCGACCAGTTCGGGGGCATCTGGACCATCAGCAGCCCCCAGCCCTTGTCAAACTCCGCGGGGATCGGGAAGACGTTGGGGTACTGCTGCTGCATGCCCTGGTTCTGGTTGCCCATCTGCGAGCCGAGCGTGAACCACGCGCGGATGTAGTCGCCCAGCGACTGCGGGCTGCTCTTGAACGCGCCCAGGTCCGTCGTGTAGGCCGCGACGAAGTCCTTGACCTCCTGGTCCTTCACGCCGGCGTTGAGCGTGGGAGAGAAGTTCTGCCGTGCGGTCTGGATGTCTCCGCTCTCCATCGCGGTGAGGGCCTGCTGCGCGGGAACGAGCATCGGCCTCATCGCGACGCTGCCCTGCTGCATGGCGCCGACCGCCCCGACGGAGATGACGACCCAGATGACGCTGGCGATCAGGCCGATGATGCACCCGGCCGCGGCGATGCCCATGCCTGTCAGGCGTCCGCGGGCGCGGGTGATGAGCAGGATCGCGGCGCCGCCGAGGATCATGGCCAGAAGGCCGAACCCGGGGAGGCAGAGGATGCCGAGGATGAGCGAGGCGATCGCCAGGATCGACACGCGCGGCGCGACGGGCTCCTCGAAGTCGCGCATCGCACCGCCGAAACGGGCATAGGGATCGGGGCTCGCCGCCAATGGCATGGTGAGGGGGTTCATGGCCAGAGGATAGCTACTGGGATTCGCGATCCGCCAGTTTCGCGCCGCGGCCTAGCCCGCGGGCATGCTGCGGCTGAGGCGGGCGACGCCCTGCACGACGATCTCCGCGGCATGGTCCGCCTCCTGCTCGGTGGTCTCGCGCGAGAGGCTGAAACGCAGGCTGCCGTGGGCCTTTTCCGGAGGGATCCCGGTCGCCAGCAGCACGCTCGAAGGCTCGAGCGATCCCGAGGAGCACGCGGCCCCGGCGGAGCAGCACACGCCGCGCTCGGAGAGCAGCAGGAGCAGCGCCTCGGCCTCCAGGCGCGCAAACGCGATGCTCGACGTGTTCCACAGGCGCAACGGTTCGGCGTGCCCGTCGACGCCGAGCGGCCCGTTGACGGACGCGTCGACCCCCGCGCGGCGCGCACCGGCGACGACGCGCTCCTCGAACCGGTCGCGCAGTGCTCGCCCGGCGCTTACGTGCGCCGGGTCGTTCAGCCAGGCGTCGGCGAGTTGAGCCGCGACCCCCGCGCCGACGATCGCCGGCGTGTTCTCCGTTCCGCCGCGCCGCCCCAGTTCCTGCTCTCCGGGGATGATCGGCGCGACGCGCACCGGCGGGCGCAGGCACAGCACGCCGACGCCCTTGGGCCCGTGGAACTTGTGCGCCGAGAACGTGAGCATGTCGCAGACGCTCGCCTCCGCGGGCGGCGACGAGCCGTCGGGCCCCGGCGCAACGCGGCGCTGCTTGCCCACCCACTGTGTCGCGTCGCAGTGAAAGATCGCGCCGTTGTCGCGGCAGACGCGAGCGATCTCGATCACCGGCTGGATCGCGCCCGTCTCGTTGTTGGCCCACTGCACGCTGACCATCTTCACGGCGCCCGCCGTGCCGAACTCGTCGGCGTGCGCGCGGAGCGCATGCTCGATCGACGCCGGGTCGACGCGGCCGTCGGGCGTCATCGCGGCCCACACCACGCGCACGGTGCGCCCGTCGAGCCCGTAGCGTTCCAGATCGGCCGCGAGTTCGCGCACGGCCGAGTGCTCGGCCCGGGTTGTGACCAGCAGCAGCGGGGGGGCCGGCGCCGCGGCGGGTCGCGGCCCGGTGGCGGCGCCCGGCGACGGAGGCTGGGCCAGCGCGCGCAGCCCGCCGCGGATCGCCAGGTCGATGGCCTCGGTGCCCGAGCCGGTGAGAGTGACCTGGCGCGGTCGAGCGCCGACGAGCAGCGCCAGGTGCTTGCGGGCCAGTTCGATGGCCTGTCGGGCTACTTGGCCGGGGCGGTGGATGCTGGAGGGGTTGGCCCACAGTTCGCGCTGGGCGTGGTCCATCGCCGCGGCGACCTCGGGCGCCGGGCGGGTGGTGGCGTTGTTGTCGAGGTACAGCGTCTGCATCGCGGCGAAGGTGAGACCAGAGTTTACGGGGCGCTGGACCGGATCCGGGACCGAATCTGCACGGACCCCTTCAACGGGGTTGCTACAGTGGAAGCCGCCGAGAGCGGCCCTCGGAGGGAAGCAAGGAATCCCCGTCATGTCCACCAGCGCCCCGCCCGCCCAATCCTCGTCGCAGGCCCACGCCCCCGGCCCGGTGCCCGGTCTGGATCACATCGTCGATCCGAACGTGCACGGGAACCGGAACTACTGGTCGAAGTACGACTGGCCCGAGGCGGGCGATGAGTGGAGCAAGCCCTGGGGCGGCTCGGAGAACATGTGGTACTGCGCCCTGTTCCCGCGCTTCCGCTCGTTCCTTCCGACCGGGCGCATCCTTGAAATCGCGCCGGGCTTCGGGCGCGTGACGAACTACCTCCGCAAGTACTGCGAGCACATCGACATCGTGGACCTCGTGCCCAAGTGCATCGAGGCCTGCCGCCAGCGCTTCGCCGGCGACAACCACATCGGCTACCACGTCAACGACGGGCGCTCGCTGGCGATGATCCCGGACAACTCGGTGGACTTCGCCATCAGCTGGGACTCGCTGGTCCACGTCGAGCACGAGACCGTGCGCGAGTACCTGCGCCAGATCGCGACCAAGCTCAAGCCCGGCGCGATCGGGTTCATCCACCACTCGAACTTCGGCATGCAGTTCGACACGATCGCCCACGAACTCGACAAGCACGTGCTGGGCGGGCGGCGCCCGAGCATGACCGCCGAGAAGTTCCGCGCCGACTGCAAGGCCTTCGGCCTGCGGTGCCTGTCGCAGGAACTGGTCCCCTGGACCGAGCCGGGCCTGCTCATCGATTCGTTCAGCCTCTTCATGCGCCCGCACGCGGGCGAGGATCCCTCGCGCTGGCCCGAGCCGACCGTGATCGAACGCACCGACTGGGGCTACGAGGTGGCGAGCGCCGCGCGGATCGGCTCGCTCTACCGCCGCCCGTAACACGCGGGAACGCGCGTGCACCCCGACGCTCCACCGAATCCAGGCCGCGCTCCGACGCCGTGGTGGGCCCGCGCGCTCACCGGGGCCCCGCTCGCGCTGGGTCTGTGCCTGGCGCTGCCGGCGCTGCGCGTCGCTCAGTGGTCCGGCGACACCGGGCTCTACGCGGCGATCAGCGCCAAAGTGTGGCGCGACGGGTGCTGGTTCCCGCTCCGCGGGTCGATGGATCCTTACTTCAACAAGCCCCCACTGGCGTTCTGGCTGCACGCGCTCTCGATGGGGCTCTTCGGCGACGGCACCCTGGGCCTCTACCTGCCCGAAATCCTGTCGTACCTCGCGACGATCGTGCTGACGCAGTACATCGCGTTCCGTCTGGTCCGCGCGGCGGACGCCGGACGCTTCGGCGGGGCCCGAGAGGGGACGCCGCACGCCCGCGCCGTCATCGTCGGGGCGATCGCCGGCCTGCTGCTGGCATCGACCGGCCAGTTCCTCTCGATCATCGACACGCTCAAGCTCGACTACCCGCACAACGCGCTCCTGTTCGCGTCGGTGGCGATGATGTGCGCCGGGTGGACGCGCACGCCGGGCTCTGAAGACCCGCGCAGCGCGGCCCGCGCCCGGCGCCTCGTCGTGCTCGCCGGTGTGCCGATGGGCCTGGCGCTCCTGGTCAAGCCGATGTGGGGTCTGGCGTCGTACGTCCCCGTGCTGGCGTGGGTGCTGCTCGATCCGCCGGGTGGATTGGCGCGCCGGAGAGTGATCCGCTGGATGCTGTCCTCTCTGGGGCTGGCGCTGCTGGTAGCGCTGCCCTGGCACCTGGCCATGGCGCTCAAGACGATCCCCGTCGTCCCCGGCCCGGGCGCGCCGGCGGGCTTTGTGACCGAGTATTTCGGCAAGCAGTCGTTCCAGCGCGTCAGCCGCGGCCTGATCCGGCAGCCCTGGTGGTGGTACCTCAACTACCTGTGGGACACGTGCAGGCCGCTGGTGCTCAGCGCCGCCGCGGGTCTCGCGACGAGCCTCCTCTACGTGGTCTGGCGCAAGCGATCGGACGGTCCCGCGTCCGCGCAGATGCCCGAAGGGGGCGCGGGCGGGTCGCGCTGGTGGCGCCCGCGCGGGCCGCTGCTGTTCGCGATGCTCTGGTGCGTCTTCTGGCTCGCGGTGCTCTCGTGCGTGCCCGACAAGCGGCGGAACTACTCGCTCCACGTGCTCCCGATGCTCGCTGTGCTGGTCGCGCTGCTCGCGACGTGGCC
>CALMQD010000088.1 GCA_937871415.1 uncultured Phycisphaerales bacterium
GCTCATGCCCGCCTTGAGCGGGATCGAGTAGCACGGGAAGGGCTTGCCCCGGAGCGACGCGAACGCCGCGCGGCTGTTGGCGAACGTGTTCACGCGGATGCCGAACCAGGCGACGCCGTAGCTGCCCGCGATGCCCAGCAGCGCGAACGCCAGAACGATCACGACTTTCTCCGGCGGGAAGCCGTAGACGGTGGTCTCGACCATCTTGCCGGCGGCGTCGGCGGTCTCGCCCACCGTGGGGATCAGGAAGCCGAAGTAGAACACCATGATCGCGCCGATGAACGCGAACAGGATCATCAGGAACTTGCCCTGCTGGATCATGTACGCCTTGCACGTCGCGTAGATCAGTTCCGAGATTTCGAGCATCGACCGGTGCACCGGCATCTTCTTGAGCTGCATGAAGATGGCCAGGCCGAAGATCATGCCCAGGACGCTGATGCCGATGCCGGCCAACAGCAGCGTGTGCCCGTCGATGGCGCCGTTGAAGAACTTCACGGTGCCCACGTCGGGGAGTTTGAGATTCGCCTCGCCGCCGGGCTTGTGCCCGCCCGTGGCCGCGTGCCCGGCCGCCTTCATCGCGTGCGCCGCCGCGTCGCTCGGGGTTTGCTCGCCTTGCGCGTGCGCGGTCGGCACGAAGACCGTCGCCGCGAGGACCATCGCCAGCGCGAGCAGCGCGCCGCGTAGACCCTGGGCTTTCCTGAGGATGCTGTTCATCAAGAGCCTCTCCGTTCTTCTGAAGATCAACAGGACTTCTCCCCTCCGCCCCACCTGGACCCCGCGGGCGCCACGGCGCTCGGGGCTGACGTGCTTGGATCTCGACCGATCGAGCCGGGAGACGCGAGTTTCGAGTCTTCCGGCCGACCTGTCAAACACAACGCCCGCGCGGAAACGCACGGGCGTCGGGGTTGCTCGATGGGTGCTGTCGAAGGTGGGCCGGACGCGCCGGCCCGGGCCTTGTGAGCGCCCGACGCGTCTGTGGGCCGGGCTCAGCGAGGACCGCCGCCGCCGCCACCCTCGCCGCCGCCGGGTCCGCCCGGTCCGCGCCGGGGCTTGCTCGGGATCAGCAGGCCCTGCTCGCGCATGCGCCGGGCGACCGACTTGCGGGCGTTGCGCCGGTTGCGCTCGGAGGGCTTCTCGTAGAACTCCTTGCGCTTGATGTCCTTCGTGAGCCCTTCTTTTTCGCAGAGCTTCTTGAACCGGCGCATCAGCTGGTCCGTGCCTTCGCCGCTGCGTGCTTTGATCCGAATTGCCATGACGGGTTACACCTGCCTTGAGTGAGCCAACGCGGACGATCGACCCCGGTGCGGGACCGCCGTCCAAGGGGCGGAAGTAAAGGACGCTCCGCTCGGGCTTTCCAGTGATCCGGCCGCTTCGAGGGCGCCATTCGCCCCGAGCGCCGGGTGGTCGTCGCGAGAACGAGGCACTGAGAGCGGTTACATGGCCCGCAGACTCCCCGCACTCCGGCGGGACAGGCGTTACCGTATGACCACCGGCACATGCTCATCATCGATGCCTTCAACGTCCTGCACGCCGCCCCGCAACTGCCGCGGCGTGGCCCCGGAAAGACGCACAGACTCACCCTGCAGACGCTTGCCCGCCTGATCGCGCAAGGCCCGGTCCCCGCTGGTGTTTCGGGTACCCCCCGGGGTCACGTCGCTTTGCTGGTCTGCGACGGCACCGCCGCGGGACTGGCTCGACACTTGTCGGATCAGAGCGAACACGGGGCAGGTCTTTCTGTACGGTATATGTTTGCTGGCCCGGGCAAAGAAGCGGATGCCGTGATCGAACAACTCCTCGACGAGCAGGCCCAGCGGGGGCTTGCTGCCGGGTGCCTGGTGGTCTCTTCGGATCGAAGGGTGCAGGCGGCGGCGAAGGGCGTACGGGCCAAGGTCATGCCCGCCGCGGCGTTCCTGGCCCTGCTCGTACGCGTTTCCAGCGCCCGCTCGCCGACACCCGAGCAAGTGGCACCAGACAAGCCCGTCGGAAGACTCGATCCCGAGAGCACCCGCTGGTGGCTTCGGTTCTTCGGGTTTGCGGAGGACACTTCGGCGGGCGCGGCGTCGGCCACGCGACCGACCGTCCAGCCGGCCCCGCCGGAGCAACCACCCCAAGCGACCGTCCCGGTTGCACGACGCTCCGGCCCCGCGGAGAACCCGGTGGATGAGGCCGCCCGGGCACTCTCGGGCCTGCAATCTTGGTCGGCAGAGTTCCGGTTGGACGATCTGGACATGGCCCAATGGCTGGACGAACCGACAACCCCGGCGCCCCCGATCCCCTCGGCCTCGCAGCGCGACGCCGAGGCCCGCGCTTCCGACCGTTCGCGGCGACCCAAGCGCCGGCGCTGACGCGCGCCGGCGTGCTCGCCACCGGGTTGCTCCTGGCGGGGCTCAGCGGCGCGTGCCAGACGCAGGGACTCCAAGGCCGAAACCGCGATCAGCAGGCGACCTACACCGTGCGAGCCCTGCGCACCGAACTGGCGCCCGAGATCCGCGTCAGCACGTGCGCCGCGGCGGGCGAGGCCGTGCTCCGCGCCCGCGGCTTCTCGATCGCCGAACGGACTATCACCGAGGATTCGGCGCGGATCGTGGGCAAAGCGCCCAACGACGGGCTCTTCGAGCGCACGATCTTCGAGTCGTACGTCACGCCCCGCGGCACGGGGATGCTCGTGCGCGTCGAACCGTGGGGTGACGAGGCCGCGTCGCGCACGATCCTCGACGAGGTGCTCGTGAGGCTGGGGCGGTGAACCTCACGGTACAATAAGGCGTCATGGCCACCGAACAGGACCTACTCGCCCGCATCACCCAGACCCCGGGAGTTTGTTCCGGGCGTCCATGCATTCGCGGGATGCGTATCCGCGTGAGCGATATTCTCGAAATGCTCGCCGCGGGAGAGTCGCAGGCCACGATCCTCACGGACTTCCCGGATTTGGAAGCCGACGACATCCGCGCGTCGCTGCTCTACGCGGCGTAACACGTTGCCTCGAATGAGTGCGACTTGACGCCCACGCTCAGTCGTGGAAAGCCGGTTCTTCGGAAATCAGACCCCCGCCTTGAGGACGATGCGGTACCGCGCCTTGCCCTCGTGCAGGTGCTTGAGCGCCTCGTTCACCTTCGACATCGGGAACGTCTCGGTCACCGGCGCGATCGCGTGCCGGGCGCAGAAGTCCAGCATGCGCGCCGTCGTCGCCGGGCTGCCCAGGGGCGAGCCCGAGACCGACTTCTGGCCCGCGATGAGCGGGAACGCCGGCGCGGGGATCGGCGAGGGCACGACGCCCACGGTGTGCAGCCGCCCTCGCGGCGCCAGCGCGTTGATGTACGCGTCCCACTTCAGATCGACGTTCACGGTCGAGATCACCGCGTCGAGCGTTCCGGCGAGCGCCTGCAGCGCCTTCTCGTCGCGCGAGTTCACCACGCGGTGCGCACCGAGCTTTTTCAGTTCGGGCTCCTTGCCCGGCGAAGAACTGAACGCGACGACCTCGCACCCCCACTTGTTCAGGAACTGCAGCGCCAGGTGGCCCAGCCCGCCGATGCCGATGACGCCCACGCGGTCCGTCGGCTTGATGTCCAGTTGAACCAGCGGGTTGAAAACGGTGATGCCGCCGCAGAAGAGCGGCCCGGCGCGGTCGATCGCCACGCCCTGGGGCAGTGGCGAGACCCACGCCGCCTGGGCACGCACACGATCGGCGAAACCGCCGAAGCGACCGACGATCGTTCCCTCGGCCGTGGGGCAGAGGTTGTGGTCGCCGCTCATGCACTGCCGGCAATGCAGGCACGACCGGCTGTACCAGCCCACGCCCACCCACTGCCCGACCTGCAGGTGCTTGACCTGCGGCCCCAGGGCGGCCACCTTGCCGACGACCTCGTGGCCCGGCACGAACGGGAACTTCGTCAGGCCCCACTCGTTGTTGAGCATCGACAGGTCCGAGTGGCACAGGCCGCAGGAGTCCACCGCGATGTCCACCTCGTCGGGCCCGATGGCCCCGAGCGTGAACTCGAAGGGGCGCAGTTCGCCCTTGGGCTCGGTCGCGGCGTAAGCGTGAACGATGGTCATGGGCGGGCTCCAACTCGGCGGGCGCCGGGGCATATCGCGCGGTGCGCATCCCTGGCGCATGGTACCGCGCACACGACCGCCCGGCGGCGCCCGCCGGGATCGTTTCGATCGCTGTCGAACAACGGATTCACGGAGTCTTCACGCCCGGGAAGTTCGGGCGGGGCGGTCAGCGCTGCGCCAGCGGCACGTACGCCACGTCGTGGGGTCCGATGTACTCCTGCGTCGGGCGGTACAGGCGGTTGCCGTCGAGCTGCTCGAAGATGTGCCCGCTCCAGCCCGCGATGCGGCTCATCGCGAACATCGGGGTGAACAGGTCGAGCTTGAGCCCGATCGAGTGGTACGTCGTCGCCGAGTAGAAGTCGACGTTGGGGAAGATGCCCTTGGCCGCGACCTCGCGCGCCATGACCTGCTCGATCCGGCTGCTCATGTCGTAGAGGCGCTGGTTGCCCGTGTCCTTGGCGAGCTGCTGGGCGAGGGTCTTGAGGAAGGTCGCGCGCGGGTCGATCGCCTTGTAGACGCGGTGCCCGAAGCCCATGATGCGGGCGCCCTCGTGCCGGCGCGCGAGCTTGTCCATCACGTACGGCTCGATGACGTCCATCACGTCCTTGCCCTGCTTCTTCGCGATGCCCTCGATCTCGAAGAGCATCTCCATGACCTCTTCGTTGGCGCCGCCGTGCAGCGGGCCGCGGAGCGAGCCGATCGCGGCGGTCAGCGCCGAGTAGATGTCGCTGAGGGTGGAGATGACGACGCGCGCCGTGAAGGTCGAGTTGTTCAGGCCGTGGTCGGCGTGCAGGATCATGCACACGTCGAAGGCCCGCTCCATCGTCGCCGTCGGCGCCTGGCCGTTGAGCATGTGCATGAAGTTGGCGGCGAACGACAGGTCGCTCCGGGGCGCGACGATCGGCTCCCCGCGCCGCACGCGGTCGAACGCCGCGATGATCGTCGGCACCCGCGCCAGGACCGTCAGCGCCTTGTCGCGCGCCGAGGCGAGGTCGTTGGCGTTGGCATCCTTGTCGAAGAACGACAGGGCGCTGACCATCGTCCGGAGCATGTGCATCGGCGGCGTCGAGGTCGGCACGCGCCGGATCATGTCGATCAGTTCATCCGGTAGTTCGTAGCGCGAGCGCAGATCCTTTTGGAACGCGTCGAGCTCCGCCTTCTTCGGCAGGCGCGTGTTCCAGAGCAGGTACACCGTCTCCTCGAAGGTCGATTGGCGCGCCAGCGCATCGATCGGGATCCCCACGTACTCCAGGATCCCCTTCTCGCCGTTGATGAACGACATCCGCGTCTGCGCCCCGACGATCCCCTCAAGGCCTTTGGCGTAGGTGCTCATGAATCTGCTCAAAAAAGAATGGCCCGGTCCGGTCCGAGTGGCCACTATAGGAACGCGCACGCGGGAAGTGGACCCGCGGACGCATTTCTCCGCGTCCGGGCCTGTCGCCACGCCCGAAGGCCGCGCTCAGTACCATTCCGCGCCCCGCCGTCCCGCCTCCGGCTCGGGGTGATCCACCACGACGCCCGGCCCGGGCGACCGCTTTCCGAGTTGTACATGCTCATCCCCCTCGGCACCGACCGCCAATCGATCCGCTCGTCGCTGGTCACGCCGATCCTCGTCGCGCTGAACGTCGTGGTCTTCGGCTGGCAGGCGGTGACCGAGATCCGGGCGCAGGAGCCGCAGGCGTACTACGAGTTGATCGCGCCCTGGCTGATCCAGCCTCGGGCGCTCGAATGGTACCAGCCGCTCACCTCGGCCTTCATGCACGCCGGGTTCGTGCACCTGCTGGGGAACATGATCTTCCTGATCGTCTTCGGCCCGCCGATCGAGGATCGGTTCGGGCGGTGGTGGTTCCTGCTGTTCTATATCGCGGGCGCGTACGCCTCGGGCCTGGCTCACG
>CALMQD010000089.1 GCA_937871415.1 uncultured Phycisphaerales bacterium
CAAGCGCAAGGCCGGGCTCCCTCGCACGTTCTGGGCGCCGGAGATCACGCTCGACCCAGCGTCGCAGCGCAGGCCCCTCGCGACGCGGAGCGCGGCGGAGCCGGCGCCCGGCGCGCGCCCGGTGGTGCGAGAGCCGGTGATCGCGCTCGGCCCCGAGCACATCGCGTCGCGCCCGCGTCCAACGGGCGCGAGTGTCGCCGCGCCGGTTGATCCGGCGATGCCGACGCGGACCGTGCGCGAGCCGGTGATCGCGCTCGACGATCCGCGCACGCAGCCGAAAGCGGTTGTGGAACCCAGTGCCCCGGCGTCGCAGGCCCGCCCCGAGGTCGTCAGGCAACCGGTCGTCGCTCTCGACCCCGCCAACGTGCCGCTCACGTGGACCCCGGCGCCCGCGCGGGTGCGGGTTGTGCAGGTCGACGGCGCCGCCAACAACGTTCAGTGGCGCAGCGCGGGCGAGGACTCCGCGAGCGCGGAGAACGCCGCCCAGCCGTGGAAGGGCCTGCGCGTCGGCGATGAACTCACCGGGCGCGTGCAGGTCCGGACCGGCATCGGGGCCGCGGCGACCTTCGAGGTCGACGGGCGCACGCTCGTGGAGGTCGATCGCCTGACCTCGGCGACGATCTCGCGCAGCGTCCCGTCGCCGGCGTCGGTCAAGGGGCTCCCGGTCGCCGGGGTCGAAGTGCAGCGCGGACGTGTGAGCGTGCTCGGGACCGCGGCGGGCGCGTCGCGCCCGCCCGAGGGTGAGCCGTTCGGGCTCGCGCGGATCTCTACCCCGGACGAGACCGTTGACGTGCGAACGAGCGCCACCGTCGAGTACAACGCCTTTACCGGCACGCGCACGCACTGATCGATCGGAGCCCGGGCGTCCGGAGCGACGCGGGCGGGGTGGGGCGTGGGTCGTCGGCGCGGCCCGGGTGACAGTTGCGCACGCGTTCGTGCGCCGATCATTGATCCAGCGCGATGCGGATTCTGCACGTCATATCGAGCCTCGACCCCGTCGCCGGCGGACCGCCGATGGTCGTGTCGCGCCTCGCGGCGGCTCAGGCGGCGACCGGCCAGGATGTGCACCTGGTCATCTACGACACGCCGCCGGTGAACGACCAGATCGACGCGGACCTGCGGAAGATCCCCGGCGGCAGTCGTCTGACGCTGCACCGGGTGCCCGAGCCCTCGCGGGTTGAGTGGATATTCTCGACCAACGCCCGGCGCGTCATCGAGCAGGTGGCGCCCGGGATGGACGTGGTCGAGGTGCACGGCATCTGGGACCCGATCCTGCGAGCCGCGGCCAGGGTCGCGCACCGCCTCGGCAAGCCGTGCGTGCTCGCGCCGCACGGGATGCTCGACCCCTGGGCGCTGTCCGAGAAGTCGCTCAAGAAGCGGATCGCGCTGGCGATGGGGTATCGCTCGATGATCACCCACGCCGACCTGCTGCACGCGCACAGCGCGTACGAGGCGGACTCGCTCCGCGAGGGCGGGTTCAACCCGAATGTCGAGGTCGTGCCCAACGGTATTTTCCTGGACGAGTTCATGCCGCTGCCCGAGAAGGGCGAGTACTACAAGCGGCATCCGGAACTGCAGGGGCAACCCTACGTGCTCTTCCTGGCGCGCCTGCACGAGGTGAAGGGGCTCGACATTCTCGCCGACGCGTTCGCGTCCATCCTCCCCGACCTGCCGACGACGCGCCTGGTTGTCGCCGGGCCGGATTTCGGGGCTCGGGCGGGCCTGGTCGAACAGGTGCGCCGCCTGGGCATCGCCGACCGGGTGCATCTGGTCGGCCCGCAGTACGGGCGCGAGAAGGTCATGGCCTACCGCGACGCCGCGGTCTTCTGCCTGGCGAGCAAGCACGAGTCGTTCGGCATGTCGGTCGCGGAGGCGATGATCTGCGGGACGCCGGTGGTCATCAGCGAGAACTGCCACTTCCCGGATGTCGGCGAAGTGGGCTCGGGCCGGGTGGTCAAGCGGGACGCGGCGTCGATCGCTACGGGCCTGCGCGAAGTGCTCTCCAGCCCCGCGCTGCGCGAACGCATGGGCGCGGCGGGGCAGACGCTCATCCAGGAGCGGTACACCTGGGAACGCGTCGCCCGCCGGAGCGTCGAAGTCTATGAACAGGTCATCGCGGCCCGGGCGGCCCGGAAGGGCGGGGGGAGCGTGCGGGGAATCGTGTCGAGCCGGTGCGGGTCCTTGCGAAGACCGGCGCGCGGGATGCAGCGGAGGAGGCCGACGGTGTAGGGGTGGCGGGGCTCGGCGAGGATCTGTGCCGTTGCAC
>CALMQD010000090.1 GCA_937871415.1 uncultured Phycisphaerales bacterium
AGCACCACGTTAGCCCCGAGACGCTCGCGGCCTTTGAACGGTGCGCCGGCGGGGCGGGGCGCGCCGTTCGAACCCGGGGCGCGGCGCCCGAGTCAGCGCAAGAGAAACGCCCGCGTTCGTCACGCGGGCGCTGAGGGAAACGTGCGAGAGCGGCGTTGCCGCGCCGCCCGACGGACGGCGTGCCCGTCCGCGCCGTCAACGCATCGAGAGCGTCTCGGGCGACCGGGCCTGCGAGCGGATGATCGACTCGAAGTTCGCGACCGAGCCCACGCCCGCCGGGCGGACGTCCTTGAGCAGGATGTTCTTCGAGGTCTGGAGTTCGCGCGGCGTCAGGCCGAGGGTTTCGAGGACGTCGAGGAACTGCGCGAGCTGCTCGAGATAGTCCTTGCTCTGCGCCTCCTCGCTCGTGTTGTCCACGTACGCGCGGAACTGCAGCGGGTCGACCTCGCCGGTGACCTGCGGGTTCTCCGAGCGGTAGCGCCGGACCGATCCGAGCAGCGTCGACTTGATCTCCTCCGAGCGGGAGACGCGGCGCGGCTTGCCCTGGTCGTCGAGCACCTTGTTGCCCGCCTCGTCGACCAGGTCGGTGTTGAAGATGCGGTCGTAGCTTCGCAGCAGGGCCGCGACGCGCTCACCCGGCAGGCGGTTGACGACGGTCGTGTACTGGCTGGACCGCTGGCCGCCCTTGCCGGGCATGTCGTTGAAGACCGCGCGGCCGATGAGGAAGTCGAGGAGTTCCTCGGTCGTCGGGTTGCGCGGGATGATGCCGATGTTCTTGAGGTCTTCCATCTCGGCCTGACCGATGGCGGTCTCCTGGCCCACGTCGTTCTGTCGCGTCTCGCGAGGAATGGCCCCGGCGATGGCGTCGGCGAAGTTCGTGTTGGTCGGGCCGTCGGCCTTGAGATCGAGCGTGACGAAGTTGCTCGGGGCCGAATCGATGTCCGTGTTGGCCAGAGGGCCGAACGCGCGGAAGAGGAAGCCGCCGAGGGTCGAGTTCACGTCGCCCGAACCGGTCGAGGTCGAAAAGACCGGCTCGGTGCCGGCGCCGATGGCGGTGGGCGCGACGGAGAAGTCGATCACGCCGCCGGCGACGATGTCGGTGCCGGTATCCACGCCGACCTGGGCGAGCTGGCCCAGGATCTGCGAAGCCTCGCGCCGGTTGATCATGATGCTCGGCGCGTGCACCGAGATGTCACGCAGCGCGGAGAGGTCGCCGATCACGGCGGAAGACCCGGCGTTGATGGCGAGGTTGCCCGCGGCCGTGAGCTTCTCGTTCTTGCCCATGCGGAACGTGTTCGACACGTTGAAGGCGAAGGTCGTCGAGGGGCTCGAGATGATCTGGCCCGACGCGTTGCGGGGGCGGACGATGATCGACGCGACGCGCGGCACCTGCGTGTGCCCGTCGATGCTCAGGCCCGGGTCGTAGTTGAGGTAGAGATTCCCCAGCGCGAACTGCGAGCCCACGTCTCGCGCGAAACTGATCACCGGCAGCGGGCTGGTGGTCGACGCGAGCGTCGTGTCGGTCAGGACCGTCAGGCTGCGGTTGGTGTTGCCCTGGCTGTCCACCGTGTTGTTGAAGTTGATGAACGACTCTCGCATGCCGCGGATGCGCACGTCGTTCGTCAGGCGGACGGGGTCGTTGAATGTCGCGTCACGCGTGTCCACGGTGATATTGGCCCCGATGCGCGTGATGCCGTCGGCGTTGGTCGTCAGGCTCTTGAGCGCCCGCGTGCCGCCGACCGTGCCGTCGAAGATCGTCAGGCCCGAGTTCGAGGTGTTGACCGTGAGCGAGCGGCGGCCGGACTCGGAGTCGATCTTGCCGTTGAAGGTGATGTCGTTGCCCGCGATGGTCACGTCGCGCCGCAACTGGACGTCGGAGTTGAAGACCACGTCCTGGGTCGCGGGGGCGGTGACGTTCGCGCCCAGACGCACGGCGTCGATCCCGTCCGAGGCGCCGTCGGCGTTGGCGTTCATCGTGATGCCGCCGGTGTCGGTCGTCACGCCCGAGTTGAGCGTGATGGCGTTGTCGGCCAGCACGTCCAGGGCGTTGAAGGTCGAGGCCGAGCCGTTGAAGACGACGGCGCCCTGGTCGGCGGTCGCCCGCAGGCTGGTGACGCCGACGATCGAGTTGGAGTTGGAGGCGGTGATGCCGTTGACCACCAGGGCCGCGGTGTTCCCGCCGCCGATCGTCAGGCCGGTCGCCGTGATCCGGGCGAGCTCGGCGCCGGAGATGACCATGCCGTCGGTGCCGATCCCGAGCGTGATGGTGCCGGCGTTGGATCGATCGATCGCGACGCTCCCGGCGCCGGCGTTGATGTTGCCGTTGAGCAGGAGGTTCGACGCGTTGATGGTGATCGGGTTGCCCGAAGACAGGACGGTCACGCCCGAGGGGACGTTGAGCACGCCCTGGCCCGAGCCGTCGGAATCGGCGGTGATGACGATCGGCCCGTCCGCCGACAGGTTGTCGTTGACGACGATGTCGCTGACGGCGCGGAGCGTCACGGCCCCGGCGGCGTCGATGCCGCCGGCGGTCGCGTCGAGCGTCAGCGTCCCGGCGGAGGCGATGACCCGGCCGTCGGTGATGGCCAGGTTGTCCATCGTGTCCGAGTCGTTGTCGCTGTTGGCCTCGAGCACCATGTTGCCCGTCGTCGTGGTCAGGTTGCTGGCGACGGTGATGCCGTCGGCGGCGATCGCCGAGAGGGCCCGGAAGGTCGACGCGCCGCCGGAGAACGTGATGCGGTCCGCGGCTTCGAGCCGGAGGTTGGCGATGTTGGCCGATTGACCGGCCGTCACGCCGCCGACATTGATGTCCGTCGTCTGGCCCCCGCCGATGACCAGGTCGGGCGCGGTGATGTTCATCAGTTCCGAGCCGGTGATCGTCATGTCGCCCGAGCCGGTCCCGATGCCGATCGAGCCGTTGTTGGCCCGCGTGATCGTGAGGTCCGCGGCGGAGGTGTTGAAGATGCCGGAGATGTCGATCGCGTCGGTGATCAGCTCGATGCCCGCCGTGATGCCGCCCGTCGACGCCGAGCCCACGCCGGCGATGTTCATCCCGGTCGTGAGCGAGTTGCCGATGCGGAGCGTGGCGGCGGAGATGCGGCTGAGCTCGTCGGCGGAGATCTGCATGTCGCCCATCGCCGAGCCCAGGCCGATCGTGCCCATGGTGGCCCGGCGGATGGAGACCGTGCCGGCGCCCGACGAGATGCTGCCGTCGAGCACGAGGTCGGCGGCGGTGAGCGTGAGGTCGTTGCTCCCGGTATTGATGGTCTGACCGGACGCGAGCGTGAGCGTCCCGTTGCCGTCGGCGTCGGCGTCGGCATTGAGGATCGCGGCGCTGGCGGTGTTCGTCACGTTCGCGTTGAGCGTCAGCCCGTCGTCGGCGTTGATGGTCAGGGTCTGGCCCGACTGCGCCGTCTCCAGGATGATCTGACCGTTGGCGTTGAGGGCCATCGACCCGGGGGACGAGATGCTCGAGCCGAGGATGATGTCGGCGTTGGAGTTGACCGTGAGCGAACCCGCGGCGACGACGCCGCCGGTGGTCGCGGCCAGCGAGACGTTCCCGCCCATCGGCTCGGTGCTGAGCACGATGCCGTCGGCGATGTGCAGGCGGTCGTCGGTGTCGGCCGCGTCGTCCGCGTCGCCGTCGAGCGTCAGGACGCCCTGCGTCGCGGTGAGATTGACATCCACGGTGATGCCGTCGTCGGCCGCGGCCGTCAGCGCCTCGAACGTCGACGCCGAGCCGTTGAACGTGATCGTGGCGTCGTCGCGGGTGGCGTCGAGGTTCAGCAGGTTGAAGTTGGCGGTGTTGGCCTCGGTGACCCCGGCGACGGTGATGCCGGTGACATTGCCGCCGCCGAGCGTGACCCGGTCGCCCGTCATGCGCTGCAGTTCATCGCCGGAGATGGTCATGTCGCCGGTCGCCGTGCCGACGCCGAGCGTGCCGGCGGCGGATCGGCCGATCGCGATGTCGTCCATGCCCGAATCGAGCGTGCCGTCGAGGGTCAGGTCGGAGGCGTTGATCTCGATGTTGCCCGAGGTGGTGGTGATCGAGTTGCCGGCCTGAACGGTGATCACGCCGTCGGACGAGACGATCGCGTCGCCGTTGTCGGCGGAGATATTCTCGGTCACGCTGATCGCGCCGGTCGCGCCGACGGTGAACGCGTCGGCGTTCCAGGCGTCGCTCATCCCGACCGTGCCGGTGTTGTTGAAGCGCACCTGCCCCATGTCGGAATCGAGGTTGGCGACGACGTCGCCGGTGTTCGTGACCCGCACGCCGGTCTTGCCGCTGGCGATGAGCGCGGTCGTCGCGGTGTCGATCGCGGTCGTCCCGCCGATCTCGCCGTTGTTCGAGGTCAGCGTGATCTGCGACCCGCTGAGGGTGCCCATCGGCCCGCCCATGTCGGCGGTGTCGTCGATGTCGCCGTCCGCGGTGATCGAAACGGCGCTCGCGGTCGAGATGGAGACGTTGTCGCCGATCGTGACCGCGCCGCCGGTGCCCGGGCCGCCGGAGTTCATCGTGTCCGCATCGGCGAGGATGTCGATGGTGCCGCTGGTGGATGTGACGCTGGACGACGGGCCGAACGCGACGTCGTTGTCGGCGCTGATCGAGATCCCGCCCGTGGCGGAGGTCACGTCGGCGTTGACGTTGATGTCGCCGGCATCGCCGCCGGTGGCCGTCAGGTTCACCTGGCCGGCGCCGGAAGACGCGATGTTCTCGCTGACCGTGATCGGACCGCCGGCGCCGATGTCGACGCCCACCGCGGTGATCCCGTCCACCATCCCGACCGAGCCCACCGTGAGCGCGTCGGCCTCATCGACGATGAGCGAACCCGCGGCGTTCGCGGCGAGGATCGCCACGCTGGTATCGAGGTTCACGTTGCCGGCGCTGATGACCAGCAGCCGGCCGTTGCTCCCGCCGACCGTGGCGTCGACGGCCATGTTGGATCCGTCGATCGCGCCGGAGGAGTCGAGCGTGAGGGTCTTGTTGTCGGCGAGCGTGACGCCGTTGTTGAACGTCATCGCCCCGCCCAGCACCGTCAGCGAGTAGTTCTCGCCCGAAAGATCGATCGCGCCGAGCGAGCCGATGTTCACGGCGCCCGCACTCGCCGAGCCGACGGTCACGGTCCCGCTGGAGTCCAGGTTCGCCAGGTCCGCCGTCGTGATGGAGAACGATCCGCTCGCGTCGTTGAGCGCGACGGTCGTGCCGTTGGTGAGGGGGGCCAGGGTGATGTCGCCGCCCGAGACCGTGCCGAGCACGTCGACGTCGTCGGCGCGGAACGTGAGCGACTTCGTGGACTCGGCGCCGGCGATCTGCATGGTCCCGTCGGTGTCGCGGACGTCGATCTGGCCCGCGGCGCTCGCGGAATCCGCGTTGTTGCGGGCGCGGACCGTCACGGGACCGCCGTAGGTGTTCGCGGCGTCGAGGATGATGTCTCCGCCGGCGTCGTTGAGCGTCTTGAAGGATGCTTCGTCGCCGACCGCGATCGGGCCGGAATCCGTGATCCCGGTCTCGGAGGTGACCGAGAGATCGCCGCCGATGGTGGAGGCGCCGAGGTCGATCGCGCCGACGGAAGAGACGTCCGCGTTGCCGCCGGTCCCGACCGTGTGCAGCGTGATCGTGCCGCCGATCTCCGACGAGAGCACCGAGAGGTCGGCGTCGTTGAGCGTCGAGGTGAAGTCGGCATCGCCGGTGACATCGAGCCCCAGGGCGGAGACGTCGCCCGCGGCGCTGACGGCGAAGTTGCCGCCGACGGTGCCGAAGAAGTCGATCGCGCCGTCGGCGAGGAAGTCCGCGTCGCCCGAGGCCGAGACGAGCGGCACAGATGTGCTCGCCGCCTTGGTCTGGATGAACATGTCCGAGCCCATGCCGGTCGTGGTCAGCGAGAGGTTCGGGGTGTCGATCGCGAGGCGCTGCGCACCGGAGCCGATGTCGCCCGCCGCGCTGAGCGTCACCGAGTTGGCGGCGGTGACATTGGTCGCGAAGTTCTCGGCGATGACGGCGCCGCCGGTGCGCAGTTCGAGGTTGGCGGCCTGACCCGTCGCGTCGACGTTCCCGACGGTCATCGCGCCCGACATCGAATCGCCGATTACCAGGGTGCCCGCGGTGATGTCGTCGACCTCGTTCTGGCCGATGTTGAAGTCGAGCACCGTGGCCGTGGCGACGCCGATCGTGCGTCCCGCGTTGGGCAGCAGGTTCACCGTGCCGGCCCCGGCGTCGATGTTCATGTTGCCGCCGAAGGTCACGTCGTCGGCGCGGAGCGTGATGGTCCCGTTGCTGGCCGTCAGGGTGCCCGCCATCGCGTCGTCGATGTTGCCGCTGTTGGCGGTGAGCGAGAGCGAACGGGCGTTGCCGACGGTGATGCTCTCGGTCGCGATGGAGCCGCCGGTCACCGCGAGGCTGTAGGACTGGGCCGAGGTGTCGATGGCGTTGATGTCGACGGCGCCGGTGCCGTCCGAGCGTCCGATGCTCAGCGTGCCCAAGCCGTTCATGCCGGCGAGTTCGGTGTCGCTGACGTTGAACGCGCCGGTCGCGCCGGCGCCGACGCCGACCGTGCTGTTCATCGCCGTCGGTCGGAGCGTGATGTCGCCCGTGCCGGACTGGATCGAGCCGCCGGCGGCGAGTTGGAAGTCCATGCCCTCGACCAGAACGTTGCCGTTGTTCGTGTCGATCGAGCCGGCGATGCCGATCTGCACGGAGCCCATCGTGGGGTTGGGATCGACGTTGCCGCCCGAGCCGTTGTTGGCGAGCAGGTTGACGTCGAGCGTGCCGGACGAGGACTTGATCGTGCCCGCGACGATGACGTTGTTGGCGGCGCGCAGGGTGAGCGAGGCCGGACCGCCGCCGGTCTTGTCGATGACCGCCGCCGCGGCGACGGTGATGTCGCCCGAGTCGGCGCCGGCGCCGCCGGTGATGATCTCGACGCTCGTGCCGTTGCTCAGCGCGAGGTTGACGTCGTCGACGTCAACGACGGCGGTGGCGCTGGGGGTGAAGGTGTCGGGGTCGCCGCCGCTGAACGAGCCGTTGGACGTCGAGCCGACCTGGTCGATGGTGACGTTGAAGGGGTCCATGAGCCAGGACCCGCCCTTGCCGTTGGAGGCGGCGGCGTTGACCTGGGCCCCTCGGATGTCGATGGTGTTCTTGCCGGAGGTCTCGACGAGGCCGCCGTCGCCGTTGAGTTCGCCGCCGCGGGCCGAGGCCTTGCCCGAGAAGGACGTGTGGTCGTCGGACCAGACGACGACCTGCCCGCCGTCGCCGCGCCGGATGGCGTCGGCGCGGATGTTGGAGTTCTGGACGATGGTCTTGGTGGAGTGCGCCAGGTCGCCCTGGCCCTGCAGGCCGCCGCCGATGTTCACGGTCCCGCCGCCGTTGCGTCCGGAGGCGTCGATCGAGGCGTCGACGACGGCGATGCGATCGCCGGTGACCTGGATGACGCCGCCGAAGCCGCCGGCCTTGCCGTTGCGGGCGTCGAGCTTGCCGGAGATGCTCACGTCGCCGCGCCCGCGCGCCTGGACGTCGATGTTCGAGGCCTGAACCGTGCCGGTATTGCGGACGGCCAGGGAGTACATGTCGCCGGCGACGATGCGGGCGGTGCCGCCCTTGGCGCTGACGATGCCGGAGTTGACGACGCCGGTCCCGGGCTGAGTGCCGGCGGGCGAACCCTGGGGCGTGACGCGGACGGACATGACGCCGCCGCGCTCGTTGAGGACGATGTCGTCGCCGGCGACCATGGCGATGACGCCGCGATCGACGCTGACGACGCCCGCGTTGCTGACGTTCTTGCCGATGAGGGCGGCGACGCCGCCCGCGGCGGCCGTGATCCGGCCGGAGTTCGTGACCGCGCCGTTCACGCCGGTGAAGTTGTTCCTGCCGACGTTGAAGTCCTGGTTGGAGATGTTGGCCGCGGCGGCGTATATCCCGCCGACGTTCACGAGGGCCCCGTTGCCGAAGTAGACGCCCGCGGGGTTGACGATGTAGACGATGCCGTTGGAGGTCAGCGTGCCGTTGATCTTGGTCGGGTCGGCGGAGGTGATGCGGTTGAGCACCTTCGACGCCGCGCTGGGCTGGATGAACTGCACCGTCTCGTTGCGGTGGATGTCGAAGCTGGAGTAGTTGATGATCGTTCTGTCGGCCGCGACGATCTTCGTGAGGTTCCCGTCGCGCGTGAATGTCGCCGAGCCCTGCTGGACCTGCTCGCCCTGCGGCGCCGCGAAGAGGTCGGTGGCGGTGAACCCGCAGGTGAGCAGCGCTACGCCGGCGCCGGCCCACGCGTACTTGCCCAGGCTCAGGCCCACGACCCCGCCCCGCGACCAAGGCTTGACGCTGCAATCGGAACGACTCATCCGCGTCTCCTGACTGGCCCCGTCGGGGCCCGCTCTTATCAACGACCGGCCCGTCTTCGACAGCGGACCCGGGGTTACACCCCGCCCGCGACGAGCAGGGCGCTCGGAACTCTCTGTTCGCGCTCGTGGTCCCCACGAGCGGTCATGTCTCGTCGAAGTACGCCAGCCCCCGTCCGGCTCATCGCGCTCGTCGCGGAGCGAAACGCCGGGTCGAGCGCGGCGTGTCGCGCGCGACAGCGGGGTCAACATTTACCCCGGCCGGTGCGCGCGTTCAAACCCCGGACCGTTCCGGAGTCTGCCGACGCCTCCATCGCTGCAAACCCCGCTCGGAGCATACCTTGCCGCCGGTTGGCCGCAAGCGCCCCGCACGGGCTTGCCACGATGAAAAGGTCGGCTAACGCCGTGCCCCCGCTGCAATCTGCGCCGTTTCGCGGGCCGCCCGGCCGGCGCGGGTCGGGCGCCGTCTGTTCGGCACATTGTGCCGAGATGGCATCCCGCTCATCGGGGACGTCAACCGGGGCAACCTGGGCAAACCAGCGGCTCGCGCCGGTTCTGCCAATGGCGATCCGGGGTGCACAGACCCCAGATCGAGGGGATTTGCACGGATCCCCCGCGAGCGCCGGGTTGGGCGCGCCGCCTCGGCAATTCAGTTCGCCGGTCCCACCCGGGCTGTTCCAGACCGAGGCGTCGAAATCTGAGCCTCGCGGCAGCCGCGGGAACGGCCTTCGGGTTCGGCTCAGAACAGCACGGTGCCCACGATGTGGAACCGGTTGCTGCCGGCGCTGACCGTGTTCTCGATCTCCTCCAAGGCGACGCCCCAGTCGATCCGCAGGCTGAAGTTGCGCTTGAAGCTGAAGTCGACGCCGACGCCCGTGCCGATGAGCGTGTTGTCTCGCTCGAAGGTCTCGCGGTCGGAGTTCACGGCCCGACCCACGTCGAGGAACGCCTTGAGCACCAGGTCCCAGTCGGCACGGCCGTACGGCTGCTGCGGCTTGTAGCGGAAGGTCTGACCGAAGAGTTCACCGGCGTTGGGATCGATGCCGAGGGCCTGTGGCAGGTGGAAGCGGTATTCCGCGCTGAAGACGACGACCGAGTCGCCGGCGACCACGGACTCCTCGTAGCCGCGAACCGTGTACAGACCACCGACGACCTGCTCGAAGTTCGGGATCAGGCGGTGGTCGAAGGCGTACTGCCCGCGCAGGCCGAGCGAGATCTCGTGCGCGAGCGTCGCGTGCTTGCTCTCGGGGTTCTCCCAATCGGAACGGAAGAACAGCGGTTCGAGGTAGAACGAGTGCGAGAAATCCCACTGCAGCGCGACCCACGAATCGTCGGGGTTGAGCCGGCCGAGTTCGTTGAGCGTGTCGCCGTCGGTGCCGGCGACGTCGGGCAGATTGAACTCGAGCATCAGGCTCGCGTACGTCGAGTTGATGTCGGTCTCGCGCTCGGCACGCAGGCCCAGGTACGGGATGAAGAAGTTCTCGTCGCCGCTGACGTCGACGGCCTTGTTGTCGACCTCGATGTGCTCGTAGCGAGCGCCGACGACGGCGTCGATGAAGAGCTCGCGCTTCTGGAAGATGTTCGCGACCAGCTCCCCGCCGATCTTCCAGCCCTCGCCCTCGAACTCCTCGCCGGCCTGTCCGACGTCGGAGGCGGTGAACTGGTTCCAGGAGAAGTACGGCTTGAATCGGAGCCAGTCGCCCCAGATCGGCGTGTCGTACGACGCGATGAACGCGTGGCTGGAGTCGAACCCGGCGGTGATGTAGTCGAGGCTCAGGATGTCGTCGCGGTTGGTGAGCTGGTTGTGCACGAAGCCGAACCGCTCACGCCACTGGTTCGTCGACTTGGTGCCCGTGTTGGAGACCTGGGCGTAGGCCAGCCACGGCTTGTTCTCGTTCACGAGCAGGTCGAGCGCGATGCCGCCCGGCTGCTGGGCGGCGGAGACGGCGATGTCCACGCGCCGGCCGGAGTGCCGGTTCAGGCGGTAGACGTAGTCCTCGAGCTCGTCGCGGCGCAGCAGGTCCTTCCGCTCGGGATCGTCCTGGTGGTACACCTGGACCGGGCTGCCCTCGAGGATCGCCGCGTGCGCGGGGTTGTTCACTCGGTCGGCGCCGGGGAACCGCTCGCCGAGCGCGATCGTGCGCAGCTCCGTGACCACGCCGATGCGCACGATCAGGGTGACGCTGTTGCGCCCTTCCTTGCGGACGTCCTTGCCCCAGGCCGGATCGCCCTCGCCCGGCGGCGCGAACTCGGCGTCGGACGGCGAGACGCTCACGCCGATGATGCCCCGCTCGTTCATGTCGTCGACGATGGCGCGGGAGATCGCGAGCAGAGCGCGCGAGGTGAACTTGGCGGCGGGCTTGAGCGGCAGGTCGCTCAGGATCACGCGGGCCTCTTCCTCGCCCTCGGTGAACTCGACATAGCCGCCGTCGCGCCAACCCAGCAGCACTTCACGCTGCAGCAGGTCGTCGGCCGCGGGAAGCTGCGGGTGGTCGGTCGCGTACTTGATGTTGATCGCGCTGACGAGGTAGGTCGGCTGATCCGGATCGGCCGCGGCGCTGGGGGGCGGCGTCTTGGTCAGTTCGCTGAGTTTGGGCGGCTCGTTGCCGGTACGCGGCTTTTCACCGGCGTTGGGCTCGGGTGGAGCGAACTTGGGCTGGCCCGTGACCGGTTCGGCGGGGCCGACGCCCGGCTGACTCGGCTGAGCGAAGGAGAAGGAGACCGCCAGTCCGGCGATCGCGATCAAGGCCATTGAACTCGAACGGGTCATCCTGACGCGCTGCTGAAACATCACCGCTCCTTGGTGGCGCTGAAGGACCAAACGATTGCGCGATGACGTCGCGCGCGTCCGGCGGATGTGCGTCCGCGGAACGCCCCTCCACCCTTCCCCTGACCCCCGATTCCGCTCTCCGGCGGTGGGCGCCCCTTGCTCTTCCCACCGACGCTGGCGACCACGGACGGCGCGCACACTAACCGTTTCCGGGTCTTTTCGTCAAGTTCGCTCGCTTTTCCGCAACGCTTTGGTCACGGGCCCGGAGCGCCGGCGGGCAAGGTCGTGCGGCGGGCAACGATACCGCGCCCGTTGAATGCCGTCGTGCCTGTCGGTTGCGCCTCAGGGTTCGTTCCGCAGGCGGGGCAGGGGCGTGAGGATTCCGGCCGCCCGCTGAGCAACGGTCAGGTCGCTGTCGCCGCCGACGCTGAACGCCAGGCGGAATCCCACATCGGCGTACCCCTCTCGCGCCTCGGCGAGCAGCACGGGCTGGCGCTGGTGCACATCGAGGTCGGGACGTGAGAGCGCCGAACCGCCGATGACGCCGATCTGCTCGGGGTGCGCGTCGAGGGCCCGCTGAAACTCGCCGGGGTCTGAGCCGCGCGGCTGGCCGGGCGTGGGCCAGGGCCCGTCCCACACCCACTCGGCAACGTTGCCGACGAGGTGCTTGAAGGGAGCCTTGGACCCGCCGCCGCCCTGAGCGATCGGGCTGAACCAGAGCACATGGTCGTCCTCGTCCACGACCGCCGCCGACTTGGGCCCGCTGAGGGCGGGGGCGGTGCTCGGCACAAACCCGCCGGAGTCGGCCGCGAACGCGCGGCGTCCCTGGACCAGCCGGGCCTCGGTGTGCTTCTGCTGGCGTGCCCAGGTCTGGTCGCGGAGGTTGAGCGTGGCTCGCTCCAGGCGAGCCTCCTGGGCGCCCGCCGCGGCTTTCCATTCCGCGCTCGTGGGCAGGCGGCAGCCGAGCAGGTCGGCGACGTACATGGCCGCGTCCGGCGGCACGTGCTGCATCGGCAGGTCGAGCGTGGGCTGGCCGGGGTCGAGGCCGGGCGGATAGACGTCGGCGCCCGCCGCGCCTTCGGATCGCACCAGCCACTGGCCGGCCGGCGCAAGTCCCGTCACGCCCACCTGCGTCGAGCCGGGGCGCCGACCGAACGTCCATTGCCATACGCGCGGCCCGAGGCGTTCGTCGTCGGCGGCGCGGAAGGGCGGCATGACCTGCGCCAATCGCTCCCAGGAGCCGAGCGTGGAGACCGCGTCGCTGAACGTTCGCGCCGAGACCTCGGTCGTGCACAAGTAGAACGTCTGCAGGGGCGGCGTGCTCGACTGACCCTCGCCGGACTTCCCGGCGGTCGGGTTCAAGACGCGGACCTTGAAGAAGTCGAGCACGATCTCGGACCCCGGGGTCCTTCCGGGAAGCGTGAAGCGCAGCCGGTTGTCGGGGAGCGTCACCGCGAACGCGCCGGGCAAAGAGCCGGGGCCGAGTCGTGACGCTTCCGCGTGCGGAGCGCCGCCGGCGGGCGGGTTGGACGGCGCCGGGGACGGGGCGTCGTCGGGCTGGAGGATCGCGCGCAGGGCCGCGATCGTCTGGTCCGCCTCGCGCAGGAACGCGATGCCGCCCGGGAGCGCCTGGGCCTGATCGATGAAGGACTGCACCGCGGCCCGGGCCTGCTCGTCCGTTACGTCGGGCTTCGTGACAGATTCGAGGAGTTCCTCGAGCAACTGGTTGTAGCGTGCGCGGCCGTTGACCCGCGAGGGCTCGTGCGGCTGCCCGTCGCGCGACGGCGCGCCCTCGCCGGGGACGGCGCTCTGCACCGTCCGAGGTGCGATCGCCAGCGCGCCCCCCGCGGCGAGAATCATCGCGAGCGAACGCAGACGCCCGGCGGGCGTGTGTCCCGCGATGGATCCGAGCAGCGATCGCCTGGAGCCGGTGACCGGCGCGGGCGATGCGTTCTGCGCGCTTTCGACCTCGCGCCGGAGGTTCTGCATCCACGAAGAATCCAACGTG
>CALMQD010000091.1 GCA_937871415.1 uncultured Phycisphaerales bacterium
CCTTAAAAAGAAGGCGTGTATATCGCCCTCGTCGGCTGTCCGTTCGGGTTCCGGTGACTTCCGCCGCGGCCCGTGCACGCGGCTGCGCACAGGGCACGACTTGCGCGTGGCAACCGCCGAGATGTCTCGGGGTGATTACCGAGTGCGCCGATGAACTCGGGCCGGAGCGGGCCGACGAGGCATTCGCGGGCCTGAATGGCGGGGTCGAGATGGGCGCCGCGAAACCGGGCATGCCCGAGGCCCAATGACCCCCGGGGCCCGCCCCGGGTGGGCTACGCTCGGTGGGCAGTGCACGGGGCCTTGGTTTCTCACATGTCCACCACTTCGACTCCTCGGACGCGCATCCACACCGCCACAGTTCACGCCGCCGCGGCCGGCGCGGAGAGCGATCCCGGCACGCTGCGCCGGCAACTGGCGTTCATGCGCGAGTTTGTGAAAGCGCCGCACGTGGTCGCGGCGATCGCGCCCAGTTCGCCGCGCCTGGCGAAGAAGATGATCGACGGGCTCGACCTGCGGGGGGCGGGGGTGGTGGTCGAGTTCGGGCCGGGGACGGGCACGTTCACCAAAGCGGTGCTCGAGGCGCTCCCGCCCGACTGGCTGGGGCGCGTTCCGACCTCCAACGGCGCATCCGCGGACCCCGCGTCGGCCTTGCCAAACGGTGCCGGCGACCCGGGCGGCACGCGCCGCTTCATCGCGATCGAGTTCAACAAGGCGCTGGCGGACATCCTGCGCAAGCGGTACCCGCAGGTGGCGATCCACAACGACGACGCCGCGAACGTCGTGAAGATCCTGGAGCGCGAGGGCCTGGGCGCCGGGCGCGCCGACGCGATCATCAGCGGGCTGGGCTGGCCGAGTTTCTCCGACGAGGTGCGCACGCGGATCCTCGAGGCGACGCACGCGGCGCTCAAGCCCGGCGGCGAGTTCCGCACGTTCGGCTACCACGTCGGGCTGCTCATGCGCGGCGCGTGGCACTTCCGCAGCGAGGTGCGCCGGCTGTTCAAGCACG
>CALMQD010000092.1 GCA_937871415.1 uncultured Phycisphaerales bacterium
CGTCGGCGTGTGACTCCGCACCGGATTTCCCCCATCGCGCCCGCACGCCACGGGGCCGCCGACGCCGGCACGGCATACCTTGCCCCGTGCCCGCACCCAGCCCTTACGACCACCCCGACGCCTACGACATCATCAACACCCCCGGCACCGCCCCCGAGGTCGACGGTCTGGAGTCCATCGCCGCACGGTTTGTTCTCGGACAGCCCCGCTCACGCGCCACAGCGGCCCTGCGGGCGCTCAACTGGCTCGAGCCGTGCAGCGGCACGGGGCGGTTCCTCCGCCTCATCGCCAGCCGGATCGAGGCTTCGCGCCGCCCCGGGGCACGCCCCGGCATGATCGTCGGCATCGACCTCGACCCCGGCATGAACCGCTACGCCCAGGGCCGTCTGCTCGCGCTCGGGCTCGAACGTTCCGCGGCCGCGATCCGCGGCGATATCCGCGCCGTCTCGCCCGCCATGCTCCGCCGAGCCCCGGGATGGGGCCGGCGCCGGGTCGATGTCGCCTTCTGTCCGCACAACTCGGTGCGGCACCTGGCCCGGCCCGCCGACCTCGTTCGCCACTTCAAGGCCGTCCGCTCCGTGCTCTCGCCGCGCGGCATCTACATCGTCGGGCTCGAACTGACGCCCGTCGAGCAGATGATGACCAGCGAATCGGTCTTCCGCTCCCGGCGCGGCTCGCTGCACGCCCGCGAGGTCTTCAGTTACATCCCGCCGGACGACGCCTCGCGTCCTTTCGAGACCGTGATCTCGCACATGGAACTCGAGCGCGTGCGCAAGGGCCGCGAGCCGGAGATGCTGGTCTGCAACACCTCGCGATACGCCCTGCGCTGCTGGACGCTCGAGGAGTGGGAGTCGCTGGTGCGGCGCGCGGGCCTGCGCACGGTGGGTGTCGTGGACACCTGGGGCGGCGCGATGCCGTTCGACTGGCGCCGCTACGCCCTGCGTGTGCTTGCGCGAGCTTGATCGCCGCTCACGGATAGTCCTGGCGCGTCGGGCGGATCATCACGTCGCACGCGTGCACGTGCGCGGGGCGGGAGACAACGAACTCGATCTGCTCCGCCACGTCCCGCGGCGTGAGCACCGGGCCGATGCGCCGCATGAACGCGCCGAAGGTCGTCGGGTCATACCCCGCGACGCTCTGGAACTCGCTCTCGACGATCGCCGGCTCAACGAGCGTGACCCGGACCCCCTTGGGGCCGATTTCGCGACGCATCGCCTCCGCCAGCGAGTGCAGGCCGAACTTCGTGCTCCCGTACATCGACGAGAAGGGGGAGATGTTGCGCCCCACCGACGACCCGATGACGACGATGTCGCGCGGCCGGTTGAGCCACGCGCCGTTCACCCCCGCCTCGCCTTCGGGCGCTTCGACCAGGCGCGTGAGTTCCTCCGCCGCCTTGCGCATCAGCCGCGCCGCCCCGATCAGGTTCGTCCGGATCATGTCCTCCCACTGCGCCGTGTCGGAGGTGAGGATCGATCCGCTCAGCCCGCGCCCCGCGTTGACGACGACCAGGTCCGCCGGTGCGCCCAGGCCGCCGGCGCCCGCGGAAGCCCGGGCCTTCTCGAACAGCGCGTCGATCGTCTTGGCATCCGATGCGTCGCCGACGACCGTCGCGGCCGTTCCCGGGCGCGCGCCGTTGAGCTCACCGGCGATGGACTCCAGCCGGTCGGCGCGCCGCGCGTTGATCACGCACCGGCACCCCGCCGCGCACAGCACCCGCGCCACCGCCGCGCCGATCCCCGAGGAGGCTCCCGTGATGATCGCGACGCGCCGGGACAGATCGTGGGCCATGGTCCGTGCTGCTCCAGTTCTGGGCCAAAAGGCAGGCGAGTAGACGTGAGCGTGAGAATGCGCAACAGAGAAGAGTCGAGGGGGAATTCGGGAAAAGAAAGAGAGGGGT
>CALMQD010000093.1 GCA_937871415.1 uncultured Phycisphaerales bacterium
AAGAGCGTGGAGCAGAACCGGGCGCTGATCGAGTGGACGCCGTCGCTGTGTGAACTGGGGTACCCGGTGATGTCGGCGCTGTCGCGGAAGAGTTTCGTGGCGGCGCTGGAGGCCGGGGTGATGGGCGGGGGCGGGGCGGGCGCGGCGATCCCGCCGCCGGGTGAGCGGCTGGCGGCGACGCTCAGGTGGTCTGCGGAGCACGTGCGCCGCGGGGCGGTGTTGCTGCGGGTTCATGACGTGGCGGAGCACGCGCGGCTGGTGAAGGAAAGGCGAGCGTAGAGCGGGGTTCAGGGCCCGAGAACCGGGGCGGTCGGGGGTGGCTCGGGCACCTAGAATCCATCTGCCTCGGGCCGACGGGCCCGACACTGGAGGTGTTCAGACATGGCCAGCGCGAACGTGCAGCAGTTCACCGACGCCAACTTTGACTCGGAAGTGGTTCAGAGCCCGGTGCCGGTGCTCGTGGACTTCTGGGCGGAGTGGTGCATGCCGTGCAAGATGCTTGCGCCGACGATCGACCAGATCGCCGACGAGTTCAAGGGGCGGGTGAAGGTGGGGAAGGTGGACACGGACAGCAACCGGAACGTGAGCGTGAAGTATGGGATCAGCGCGATCCCGACGGTGATCATCTTCAAGGGCGGGCAGGTGGTGGGGAAGTTCATCGGGCTCAAGCCGAAGGCGGACATCGCGGCGGCCCTGGAGGCGGCGTCGAAGTAATCGGCGCGGGTTGAAGGACAACACCGGCGGCGCCAGGCGGGCGCCGCGTCGGCGGCAAGGAGGGAGCGGCCCGATCGGGCCGTCGCCGGGCGCCGGGAGGCGCCAAGAAGGGGAAGGCATGGCCGCTCACGGCAGCAGCAACGGCGCGGGCAATCACCACCCGGCGCGGAAGACGCCCAAGGGCCTGGGGAACCGTCGCATCCGCGCGGCGGTGATCGGCGTGGGGCGGATGGGCCGGCACCACGCGCGGGTGTATGCCCAGGCGCCGGACATCGAGCTGGTGGGCGTGGTGGACGCGAACATCGATCGCGCGGGGGACGTGGCGGAGCAGTGGGGCTGCCGCGCGTTCTCGACGATCGACTCGCTGATCGCGGCGGGTGTGGACGCGGTGAGCGTGGCGACGCCGACGACGTACCACCGGGGCGCGGCGGAGCAGTTGCTGAAGGCGAACGTGGCGTGCCTGATCGAGAAGCCGCTGGCGGGGAACGTGGAGGACGCGCAGGCGATCAAGGAGGCCGCGGCGGCGTCGCAGGCGGTGCTCATGGTGGGGCACATCGAGCGGTTCAACCCGATCATGCGGGCGCTGCGTGCGGAGCAGGCGACGAACCTGCCGATCGTGCCGCGGTTCATGGAAGTGCACCGGGTGAGCCCGATGACGTTCCGGTCGGTGGACGTCGGGGTGGTGATGGACATGATGATCCACGACCTGGACGTGGTGCTGATGCTGATGGGGGGGCGCGAGCCGGACGAGGTGCACGCGTCGGGCGTGCCGGTGATCAGCGAGCACGAGGACATCTGCAACGCGCGATTGACGTGGGACCTTGGCGCGGGCAAGGGCAAGTGCGTGGCGAACATCACGGCGTCGCGCCTGGCGCTCAAGACCGAGCGGGTGACGCGGATCACGGGGGAGAACGCGTACATCAAGATCGACTACGCGGCGAAGCGCGGGACGGTGATCCGTCGCGTGGCGAACGAGATCCAGATGCAGGAGGTTCGGGAGCAGTTGCGCAAGGGCGTGGACCTCACGGACCTGAAGTGGCACGACCTGGTGAACATCGAGAACCTGACGATCGACGATCAGGAGCCGATCGTCGCGGAGATCGGCGCGTTCATCGACGCGGTGCGTTCGGGGCGGCAGCCGGAGATCGACGCGACGGCGGGGTTCGTGAACGTGCGCACGGCGGAGCGGATCGTGGACGCGTGCCGCTCGGACTGGTCGGTGTGGAAGCCGAAGGTCGAGGTAAAGGTGGGGGACTCGGCGCCGGCGAAGCGCTGAGGAGAGTCGCTTACTTGCTTGCGGGGCGCGAGCGCCAGCCGCCGAGTTTCGGTCCGGCGCGCCGGGCGGCGAAGGCGATGACGGCGGCGCCGAGGACGACCATGGGCACGCTGAGCCACTGGCCGCGGGAGAGCCCGAGGGGTCGGCCCTCGTCGAACTGCGCATCGGGGAGGCGCCAGATCTCGGTGATGATGCGGAGCAGGCCGTAGGCGAGGAGGAACCAGCCTCCGATGACGCCGGCCTTGCGCGGGCGGATCCAGACGATCCAGAGCACGGCGAAGAGCACCGGGCCCTCGGCGAGGGCCTGGAGGAGTTGGCTGGGGACGCGCGCGGAGACCAGCGGCGCCAGTTCGGCCTTGTAGAGGCCCGCGTGCTCGACGAGGTTGTGGAGGCCCATCGCGACGGCGCGCTGGGGGGAGAGGGCGTTGACGATGTCCGGCGGGACGTGGGCGAGCGCGAGGTCGTGCAGGCGCTGGGTCTGTTCGAGCGTGAGTTCCGGGGCCTGGCTGCTGATGAGTTCCTGCGGGAACTGGACGGACCACCAGGGCGCGTCCCGGCCCTGGCCCGGGGGCGCGACGACCTGGCCCAGGAGTTCGCCGTTCACGAAGTTGGCGAGGCGGCCGAACATGAGGCCCGGCGGGGTGACGAGCGCGAGGGCGTCGAAGATGTGCCAGATGGAAGCCTGGCCGACGATCTGACCGGTGCGCGGGTCGCGGAAGCCGCGGCTGATGCGCCAGGCGGCGACGACGGCGCCGATGATGCCTCCGTGGCTGGCCATGCCGCCCTTGTGGATCTCGAGCACGCCCCAGAAGGGGAACGTGGAGGAGAAGTGGGTGAGGAGTTCGTGGTCTTTGTCGTAGACGAGGCAGTAGGTGAGTCGCCCGCCCAGGAGGATGCACCCGACGAGCCACATGAGGGCGTCGCCGACGCGGTCCTTGGGGATGAGGATGAGGCCGCGTGCGGCGAGCGCGCGGAGGAGCAGGTAGGCGACGAGGAAGCCGGCGATGTAGGAGACGCCGTACCAGCGGATGCCGACGTCGTCGCTGAACCGCACGATGAACGGGGAGAGCGTGTGGAAGTAGGCGGCGAGCATCGGCGGGCACATGGGCGGAGCGTATCCGGGGGGTGGACGGGTGCGTGGGGCGGGTGTAAAGAGCGGAGGATCCCAGTACAGTGGGGGCATGAGCGACGCCCCGAGCGATCTGGACCGGCTTTCGCGCATCATCCGCGCCGGCGAGCCGCTGGTGTGGATTCCGACCCACGAGGAGGAGGAGGCGCTGGGGCTGGTGCGGGCGGCGGCGATGAACGAGGGGCGTTCGCTGCACACGTGGTCGTGCGTGCAGGGCGTGTGCGAGGGTCTGCTGGCGGGCGCGGCGTCGGAAGAAGGGACGGAGGCGCCGATCGTCGGGATGGCGCGCCTGGGGCAGATCGCGCGCGGGGCCGCGGGTTCGCCGGCGGATCCGAACGGGGAGACCGCGAGCCCGTACGCGCCGGGCGCGGCGTCGGGGGCCCCGGTGCTGGTGGTGGTGGACCTGATCGACCACCTGGGCGAGGCGCGGGTGCTGCGCGTCTTCCGCGAGGTGCTGTCGTTCATCGCGCAGGCGGGGGCGACGCTGGTGATGATCGATCACCGTTCCGAAGCCCCGGCGGTGGTGCAGAGGCTGGCGCAGAAGTTCGAGATCACGCTGCCGGGTGAGGAGGAGATCGAGCGGATCATCCGGGCGACCGTCAAGGCGATGCACCAGCAGCGCCCGGTGAAGGTGGATCTGCGGCGGAGCGAGCTGGACGCGATGGTGCGGAACCTGCGCGGGCTGACGCGCCGCCAGGCGCGCCGGATCATCACGGACGTGATCGCGGACGATCGGGTGTTCGACGCGGCGGACCTGCCGCGGGTGATCGCGGGGAAGCGCCGCGCGTTGTCGGGGTCGGGGCTGTTGGAGCACGTGGAGGCGCCGGCGAGCCTGGACCAGATCGGCGGGATGGGGAGGTTGAAGGCGTGGCTCGCGCAGCGTGAGAACGCGTTGAGCGAGCGGGCGGCGGATTACGGGCTCGCGCCGCCGCGGGGCCTCCTGCTGCTGGGCGTGCAGGGCGCGGGCAAGAGCCTGTGCGCGAAGGCGATCGCGACGGCGTGGAAGCGGCCGCTGATGCGGATGAACGTCGGCGCGCTGTACGACCGGTACGTGGGGGAGAGCGAGCGGCAGTTGCGTGAGGCGCTGCGCCAGGCGGAGGCGATGGCGCCGTTGGTCCTGTGGATCGACGAGGTGGAGAAGGGGTTCGCTTCGGCGGCGAGCCAGTCGACCGACGGCGGGCTGTCGAAGCGGCTGTTCGGCGAGTTGTTGACGTGGCTGCAGGAGCACCCGAGCGCGGTGTTCACGGTGGCGACGGCCAACGATATCGAGGCGCTGCCGCCGGAACTGCTGCGGAAGGGGCGTTTCGACGAGATCTTCTTTGTCGATCTGCCGACGGAGGGAGCGCGCCGGGAGATCGTGAAGATCCACCTGAAGAAGCGCGGGCGCAAGCCGGAGGGGTTTGACGTGGAGGCGATCGTGCGCGCGAGCGCGGGGTATTCGGGCTCGGAGATCGAGCAGGGGATCGTCGCGGCGCTGCACGAGTCGTTCTCGACGGGCAAGGAACTGACGACCGCGATGATCGATGGGGCGCTGCGGGGCTCGCCGCCCCTGAGCGTGACCATGCGGGAGAAGATCGAGGATCTGCGGGCGTGGGCGCGGGATCGGTGCGTGATGGCGGACTGATGCGCCGGGAGGGCGGCGGGCGGGGGCACGGGGAGGGGCGGGGACTATCCTTCGCGGCATGTCGCTGCAGCGAACACCCAAGCATGCGCTCGACGATGCGCCGGGGGTCATCGGGGTGACGCCGTCGGAACTTCCGGCGCTGCCGGACGCGGCGCTGACCGACCCGGGCGCGGGGAGGCTGGACCCGCGCGCGTGGTTCGCGCACCCGGAGCGTCCGCTCGAGATCGAGATCGGCTCGGGGAAGGGGACGTTCCTGGTGGAGCAGGCGCCGCGTGCGCCGGGGGTGAACTTCCTGGGGATCGAGTACGAGCGTGAGTTTTACTGCTACGCGGCGGACCGGCTGCGCCGGCGCGCGGTGACGAACGTGCGGATGTTGTGCGTGAACGCGGTGGAGTTCCTGAAGTGGCGCGTGCGCGACGGCGTGGCGTCGGTGATCCACCTGTACTACTCCGACCCCTGGCCCAAGGCCAAGCACCACAAGCACCGGGTCGTGCAGCACGGGTTCCTGGCCGAGGTGTGGCGCGTGCTCCAGCCCGGCGGCGAGCTGCGCGTCGTGACGGACCACGACGAACTCTGGGCGTGGTGCGACACGCACTTTGCGCACTGGTGCGGCGAGGCGGCGCCGGGCGCCCCGGCGGAGATTCCGGCCCCCGGCGCGGAGTTCGAACGGACGCGCCAAGCGGCGGCCGGGGATAGCGGGGCGAACGGTGGGATGGCGCCGTTCGTGCGCGCGCCGTTTGTCCCGGTGGAGTGGGTGGGCGAGGGGGGGGCGGTGGGAACGAACTACGAGCGGAAGAAGACGGGTGATGCGGCGGGGGGCAAGCAGCCGCACGCGTGCGTTTTGCGCAAGCGGTCGAACTGAGCGGG
>CALMQD010000094.1 GCA_937871415.1 uncultured Phycisphaerales bacterium
GTCGTCATCGGCTCGCCGGCGTTCGTCGGCGCCGAGGCGTCGGACGCCGAGCAGGTCTCGCTGGCCCGGGCCGCGGAGGAGTTCGCGCGCGAAGGCCTGACCCCGGTGCTCGTCGCCGTCGACGGGCGTGTCGTCGCCGCCGCCGGCGTCGGTGATCAGGTGCGCGCCGATGTGCCGCGATCGCTGGAACGCTTGCGCCGTCTCGGCTGGGATCTCCGCATCCTCTCGGGCGATCACGAGCACTTGGTTGCGGCGACGGCCTCCCGCCTGGGACTCGGGGCGGCCCGGGGCGGGTTGAGCCCCGAGGACAAACTCGACGCGGTGCGGGCGGCACAGGGTCGTGGACGCGCGGTGGTATTCGTTGGAGACGGCGTGAACGACGCCGCGGCCCTCGCCGCCGCCGACGTCGGCATCGCCGTGCACGGGGGCGCGGAAGCGAGCCTGGCCGCGGCGGACGTGTACCTGCATCACCCCGGCCTCGGCGGCATCGTGGAACTGGTCGAGTCCAGCGCCCGCACGATGAAGACGATCCGGCGAAATCTCGTCGCCTCGTTTGTGTACAACATCATCGCCGTCGCGGGCACGCTCGCGGGCTTTGTCACCCCGCTTCTGGCGGCGCTCATCATGCCGGCGAGTTCGGTAACGGTGCTGTCGATCGCCTCACGCTCCCGCACGTTCGCCCCGCCCGCGAGCGGAGCGGACCGGGTCGAAGGAGACACGCGATGAGCATTCTGTATCTCGTGGTGCCGCTCGCCATCCTGCTCGCCGCCGGCGGCGTGGGCGCGTTCATCTGGGCTGTCAAGGGCGGTCAGTACGATGACATCGACTCGCCGGCTGTCCGCGCCATCCACGACGACGATTGATCGGGTCGGCGGAGCGCCGAGCGGCCCTTTGGGGTTACGGCTGAAGCCGCGTCGACTCCCAGCCATCGCCCTTTCGGGTCCAGACCGCGCGGTCGTGCAGCCGCCCCTGCACTCCCTGCCACAACTCCAGCCGCTCGATGACCAGGCGGAACCCGCCCCAGTGCGGAGGGCGCGGGATCCGGGCACTCCCGGCGGAGAGCATGTCGACGCCGTGGCGTGCCGCCTCTGCCGCGACCTGTTGGACCAACTGGCCGCGGCTCTGCAGGGGTTGGCTCTGGTGGCTCGCCCAAGCCCCCAGTTTGGAGAGCAGCGCCCGCGAAGCGAAGTACGCATCGCTCGCCGCGCTGTCGAGCAGCTCGGCCCGTCCCTCGATCCGTACCTGGCGCTGAGCGTGGGGCCAGTGCATCACACAGGCCGCGTGCGGATTGCGCGTCAGTTCGTCGCCTTTGCGACTCTGGTAGTTCGTGAAGAAGACGATCGACGGCGGCTGATCGTCGATCTGCTTGCACAGCACCACGCGCGCCGACGGGCGTCCGTCCGGCGTGCTGGTCGCCAGCACCATCGCGTTGGGGTCGTCGTACTTTCCGCTCGCCGCGGCGTCTTCGAACCACTCGCGGAACATTCTCAAGGGCGATTCGGGGAGCGTGCCCGGCAAGCCGCCGTGACCGACGAGCGATGCGACCGCCGACGCAAGGTGTTCAGTCAGTGAGGCCATGTGCCGCAAGCATATGGACCCTTGACCGGCCGATCGGGGGCGCGTCCGGAAGGCACGGGGCGTCTACCGTTGGACCGCTTCCTCATCGGATGCCGGCGCCGGGGCGGGGCGGGACCGACACCAGTCCGGGGCTTTCGACATGTCCAACAAGGTCTTTGCTTCCGCCCAAGACGCGTTCGCCGACCTGAAATCCCGCGGTGTGCTGCGCGACCACATCACCGTCATGGTCGGAGGCTTCGGCCTGTGCGGCATCCCCGAGCACCTGATCGCGGCCCTGCGCGACTCGGGTGTGAAGGGGCTCACGTGCGTCTCCAACAACGCGGGCGTGGACGACTTCGGGCTGGGTCTGCTGCTGCAGACGCGTCAGATCAAGAAGATGATCTCCTCCTATGTCGGTGAGAACGCCACGTTCGAAAAACAGTTCCTCACGGGTGAGCTCGAGGTCGAGTTCAACCCGCAGGGAACGCTCGCCGAGCGCATCCGCGCCGGCGGCGCGGGCATTCCCGCTTTCTATACCGCCACGGGCGCGGGGACGATCGTGGCCGAGGGCAAGGAGTCGCGGGCGTTCTTTCGGCCGAACCAGGCTGTGGGCGGCGCAACGATCCCGGACCGATTCGCCGGCGGACGGTCAACGACGCACACCTCGCCCGGGCTGGGCACGAACACGATTACCTTCGACAGCCCGCGCCGGGAGGGCGAACCCCGCGAGTACGTTCTCGAGACCGGCCTGTACGCCGACCTGGCGCTGGTCAAGGCCTGGAAGGCCGACGAGTTCGGCAACCTCGTCTATCGCAAGACCGCGCGGAACTTCAACCCCATGATGGCGACCGCCGCGGCGTTCGTCATCGCGGAGGTCGAGGAACTCGCGCCGCTCGGCTCGATCGACGGCGACAGCGTCCACACGCCGGGCAACTACATCGACCGGATCGTCCGCGCCACGCCCCAGAAACGGATCGAGCAGCGCACGGTCCGCAAGTGAGGCCGGCGCACGGGCGGAAGGCCGTCAGTCCTTGAGCGAGCGGAGCTCGTCGCGCAGAATCGCGGCGAGTTCGTAGTTCTCCTGCGAGATCGCGGCCTGAAGGCGCTGTTTGAGCTCGGCCTTCTGGCTCACGGGCAGCTTCGGCGTCAGCGCGTCCTTCATGCCCTTGAGGATCTGCACCTCGTTGCTCTGGTCGAAGCTCCCGGGCGACTCGTGCGAGGCGTAGTACTCGCGCAGCGCCTCGAGCCCCTGGTCCAGCGCGTTGATCGCGGCCTTGGCCTCGTTGTCCATGAGCGCCTGCGAGGCCAGGGCACGGGTCCGCATCATCACGATGTACGGCCTCACCGGCTCCAGCGCCGCCCGATCGCTCTCGCTCTCCCCGTACTTGGCGCACAGATCCAGCACGCGCAGATTCCGCGACGTGTCGCGCACGACACCCTCGAAGTCCTCCAGCACCATCAGGCAGACGTAGCGGTGGTAGTACTGCAGCGCCTCTTCGCGCAGTTCGCGGCACGCTTCCTCGTCCAGCACGAACTCGGCCGCCGAACCGTGAGACTGAGTCTGCTCGTCGAGCCGGTGCTCGTGATACTCCAGGAGCGACTCGAATCCGTGCGGACGCAGGCCGTCGGGACGACCCGACGAACGCATCTGCAGGATGCCCAGGTCGAGCCGAAGCTGGATCCGGCTCTCTCCGTCGGTTCCCTCCACCAGGCGCACGTTGATCTTGCCCGGCTCGTAGGGCCACTCGTCCAGGATCCGAGAAAGATCCTGCGCTGCCGGCGTGGGCTGACCCTGAGGCTCGGGCGCCGGGGTTCCCTCGGAGTTGGACGGCTCTCGCTCGCTCACGCCTGAAAGGTCTCCTGCGGCTTCGAGCGGGCGCGGTGGAGTGAGGTCGACATGACCCGATTTTCACCCAAACAACATCCACCCGCGCGGAGCGCTCTGCTCAACTTTCTACGGTAGCCATCGGCGTGAGTTCCCGTTGACGACAGCACGAAACGAGGGGAAGTCCTATAACCCGAGAAGGGTGCAACAGTTACCCCTCGACCAGACGCGCGGCGCGTATGTCAGCATGCCGAACGTCGTCCGTCCTCAAGCCCAGTTCGGGTGGTCCATCTGTGGCGTTTTCATCAACTGGACGGACTCTAACACACCCGTGTTTGGGGGATTCGTCAAGGAGACTTGTCCGCGCGTCGATGCAACCGTGTCGACGACCCGAACGAACGGTAAGGCAGGCACTCGATTTCCGTGAGCGAGTCGCCGTTCGACGGGGAGAGTCGTCGAAAAGGGGCAGCGTGAAAGTGCGCAGCGCAAGACTCACCCGACCCGCGCCGAGGGGCGAGATCCAATCCGGGCTTCAGCTGTACCTCCGCCAGATCAACGAGGTGCCGCTGCTGACCGCGGACGACGAGAAGACCCTCGGTTGGGCCATCATCAACGACAACTGCCCGCGTGCCCGCGAGCGGATGATCCGCGCCAACCTGCGCCTGGTCGTCTCGATCGCCAAGAACTACTCGGGCCGCGGCCTCACGTTGCAGGACCTCATCGAGGAAGGCAACGTCGGCCTGCTCCGCGCCGTCGAGGGGTTCGACCCCGCGCAGGGCGCGCGCTTCAGCACCTACGCCTCCTGGTGGATCAAGCAGGCGATCAAGCGGGCGCTCATCAACGCCGTGCAGCCGATCCACGTGCCGGCGTACATGGTCGAGCTCATCGCCCGCTGGAAGCAGGCGAGCCAGAAACTCGAACGCGAACTCGGCCGCCCGCCCGGGCTGCAGGAACTCGCGGACGAGATGCAGCTCCCGCTGAAGAAAATCCGCATCATCAAGCGCGCCGTGAAGGCCTTCCGAGCGCCGTCCCAGACGCCGCTCGACGATAACGGCGAGCCGATGAGTCTGGGTGATCTCGTGTCCGACGAGAAGGAGACGCCGCCGGACGAGTGCGTCTTCCGCGACGATGAACTCAAGACGATCCGGCGCCTGCTCGACGCCATCGACGAGCGCGAGGCACGGATTCTGCGTCTGCGTTTCGGCCTGGACGGTCAGGAGCCTTTGACCCTCAAGCAGATCGCGACCGAGATCGGCATCTCCCGCGAGCGCGTGCGTCAGATCGCCGACGAAGCGCTTCGCAAGCTCAACGCGCAGATCAACGAAGACACGCCGGGCCGGTTGTTCCGCTCGGGGCTCGGGTGGGACGCGGATGAAGACACCGCACCCAGCCCCTCGCGCCGCAGCCGCCTGGCCAGTTGACGCGCGGCGACCCTCTGTCTTCCTGCTAGAGGGCGCCGAGATTCGGTCTGTCTGTTCAACCTCTCTCGCCAAGCATCCGGGCCTTCAGAAATGAAGGCCCGGTGCGTTTTTGACCGGGCTCACAGCGCTTCGATGCGCCGGCGCGTCTCCTGCTCGCGCAGGTCGTGGAACAACTCGGCCAGTTCGCCCGCGAGAATCGTGCGCAGCGGGTATTCCCCCGGCAGCCGCTCATCGGCGACGATCCCGTCCTTGTACCGGTACGTCCGGATCTTCTCGCTGCGCTCGCCGGAGCCGATCTGAGCGCTGCGAGCGGCGCTGCGGGCCTCGTGCACCTTGCGGCGCTCGAGTTCGTAGACGCGCGCCATGAGCAGCCGGCGCGCCCGCTCTCGGTTCTGTTGCTGGCTCTTGCTCTCCTGCATCCGCACTTCGATGCCCGTGGGCCTGTGAAAGAGCTTGACGGCCGTTGCGACCTTGTTGACGTTCTGACCACCGGGGCCCTGCGCCGTGGTCACGTCTTC
>CALMQD010000095.1 GCA_937871415.1 uncultured Phycisphaerales bacterium
GCCCGGCACCACGACCGTATCCGCCTCTCTCAGCAGGCGAGCGGCGAAGGTCATCGAGTCCACCGGGCGCCCGGTGGAGGTTTCCAAAGGCGTACGCGCCCAGACGAAGAACCCCGCGTTCGGTCCGGCTTCGTGCTCGATCTCGCATCCGACCGACCGAAGGCCCGGCACGATCACATCGCGCCGAGCCTTGTAGAGTGCCCGCATGCGTTCGACCTCGGGGTCCTCGAACCGATCGAGCGCCACGGCGCCCGCCGCCTGGATGGCGTTGAAGACGCCGGAGTCGACGTTGGCCTTGACACTCGCCAGGGCGCTGATGATCGACGGGTGTCCGACGGCGAAGCCGATGCGCCACCCCGTCATGTTGAAAGTCTTGCTGAGCGAGTGGAACTCGATCGCGGGCGTGGAGTTGATGTCGGCGTTGGGCGCCTGCCACACCGAGAGCGGCCTGTTGGCCGGGTCGAAGTAGAGCTCGCTGTACGCGACGTCCGAGGCGAGGAAACAGCCGCGCGAGCCTTCGGGACGCTCACGCCACGTGCCGAGCGTCCAATCGATCGCCCGGGCGTAAAAGTCCGCGTCCGCGTCCGCCGCAGTCGGGTTCGAGGGGTAGTTCAGCCACATCAATCGGGCCGCGCGGGCGACTTCGGCCGGGATCTGCTCGAAGTACGGCTTCCAGCCCGATTGAGCCGACACCGCCAGTTTGTGCACGCGGCAGTGCGCCAGCACCGCGCCGATCTCGTACACCGGGTACGCCGGGTCCGGGCACAGCACGATGTCGCCCGGGTCTGTCACCGCCCACGGCAGGTGCGCGATCCCGTCCTTGCTGCCGATGCAGCAGACGATGTGCCGGTACGGGTCCACTTTCACGCCGAACCGCCGGAGCATGAAGTTCGCCGCGCTCTCGCGGAAACTCTTCAGCCCGCCGCCGACCGCTGGGTACTGCTGGTTGACCAGTTCCCGCATCGCGCGGTCCATCGCCTCGACGATGAACCCGGGCGTCGGTTGGTCCGGGTCGCCCACGCCGAGGTTGATCACGTCGGCGCCGGCCGCGATCCGCTCGCGCTTCTGCCGATCGATCTCGTCAAAGAGGAACGGCGGCAGGGCGCGCAAACGCTCGGAACGGATGTCCGTCCCGGAAGCCAGCCCGGCCGCCCCGACCGAGTTGGGAACCGATGAAACCGTGGTCGTCATGCTTGGCAACATTACGCGAGCGGGACCGGCGGCAGAGACTGCCGGCACCGTTCGCAGCGATTTCAGGTGAGCCTCGGAGGGTGGACACGAGCCGGCGCATCGCGAAGCGGAGTCAGAGGCCGTTGGGAGTTCGCAGGCGACCGACAAAGAACAGCACGCCGCAGGCGATGTACAGCCCGCCCTGCACGAGGCCGGCCTGGCCGTTGAGCGCCAGCCAGTATGCGCCCGCGGCGATGCACACGAGCGCGCCCAGGAGCCCGATCACACGCCACGGCGTGAACGCAAGCCCGACGCCGACGAGAAAGATGGGGAGGGCTTTCTGGCCCTGTGTGTAGAGGTAGATCCCGAATCCCATGATGGCCAGCGACAGCAAGATCGAACCAACCATCGAGAGCGGGCTCGGTTGCGGACGGTACGGATCCGGGCTTCCCGGCGCGCCCGTACGCGGGGGAGTTGGAGGGGCGGGGGGTGGCATCGACGGTGACGGG
>CALMQD010000096.1 GCA_937871415.1 uncultured Phycisphaerales bacterium
GACGTTGGGGCGGGTGTGCTCGGCGACGTCGATGCGGATCGTGCCGGTGCGCCCGGTGTCGCTGACGCTCGCGGCCTGGCCGACGCCGGGGCTCGCCTCGCCCCAGTGCACGCCGTCGGTGATGCGCCCGCGCTCGCGCAGGCGGTCGAGGTGCCGGATGCACTCGCGCGCGTTGCGCCCGATGTCGTCGTTGTTCCGCTTGAGCTTGTCGAGTTCCTCGATCACCGCGAAGGGGATGACGACGTCGTGCTCCTGGAAGACAAAGAGCGCGTTGGGGTTGTGCAGGAGCACGTTCGTGTCGAGAACGAAGTGCTTGACGCCCGTGTCGCGCTGCTTGCCGCCGGCGCGGGCGGGCGCCTCGGGCGATCGCGGCGAGGCGCCGGCACGCTCGGGGTCGGCGGTCGTCGTTGACTGGCTTGTCGCGGCCGCGCCCTCTTTGCTCGAGGAACCGTTCTTCCCGCCCGGGGCGCCCTTGCGTGTGATCGTGGACATCGTGTCTCACGCACTCCTGGTTGTCCCCCCGCCGGAGAGTGATCCGCCCGCCGAAACTCCTCATCGGGACCGCGGAGCCCTCGAGTTCAGGAGCATACCGGCGGGGACGGGTTACCGCTCCGCGCGATCGTCAACATCCGATAAAACGCGTCGCGAGGGGCGGAGGTTCCTGTCGGTTCGTGCTCGCGGCTGGCGCGGTTTCGGACCTGCGAAGGCCTGCGGGCCCGGCTCGGCGTTGCGCGAGGGTGAATGTGGTGCGTGCTAGATGAAAGCGTCGAGCGTGAGCATGAGCGCCACGGCGCAGGCGATCGCGGCCTTGGCGATGGTCGCGACGAGCCGCCCGGCGGCGGCGCCGGCGCCGACTTTGGTGGCCTCTTTCCAGGTCTTGCGTCCCGCGTGCCGCTCGAAGAGGAGTGCGCCCACCCCGGCGCCGAGGGCCGCGCCCAGGATCGTGCCGAGGATCGGGAGGATCATGGTGCCGGCGATGGCGCCGATGAGGCCGCCCAGGATCGAACCGATGGCTCCGCGGCGCGTGCCGCCGGCCTTGGCCGCCCCAAGCGCCGAGGCGAAGAACTCGATGATCTCGCCGAGCAGCGCGAGCGCGGCGGCGCTGCCGAGCACCCACCAGTTGAACATGAGGCTCTGCGCGACGGCGGGGCTGGCGGGATCGGGCGCCGCACCGGCGATGCCGGCGCCGGGCAACTGCTCGTAGGACCACCACTGGGCGAGCGCGGCGGCGAGCACCATGAACCAGATGCCGGGGAAGGTGAGGACCGTCAACAGCACGCCGAGCAGGCAGCAGATCGCGACCCCGCCGGCGATGAGCAGTTCCCAGGTTCCGGTCACCGTTCACCCTCCCGGTTCTGCGCGGATGATTGGGAGCCGCCGGCGCGCGGTTTCAGGGCGCGGGTTCGCCCGTTCCGCCATCGCCGACGGGGCCGGCGACGGACGACGGGGCGGGCGCGGCGGCGCGATCGGGGAACGCCGCGCGTTCCATCTCCAGCACCCACGATTCGAGCGGCTCGAACCGGTAGAGGTCGAGCGTGTGCGAAGAGCCGTCGTTGAGCAGCAGCGTCACGTAGAACTTGTGCCATCGGCGCTTGTCGATGTCCTTGAGGTCCGCCGGAACGATCGCGCGTCCGCCCGGGAGCGTCAGGCGCATGGCGCCCGGGTCCCACCGGAACTTGGTGCCCGCGGCCTTGAGGATCATCAGCGCCAGGTAGGCCCCGCCGCCGAAGCCGATGATCGCGAAGAGCCACTGCACGGGCAGGTCGTATCCGGCGAGGGGCTGCGTCTGGTCGGAGCGCGACCACTTCTTGTCGAGTTCATCGAGCAGGCCGCCGAGCGAGACGTCGACGCGCGTGTGCGCCGGGCCTTCCTCGGCATAGGCGGTGCCCTGCACCATGTCGAAATAGAGGCGTCGAGAGGTGGGCTTGGAATCGGCGGGCTTGGCGGCCGGGTTGGCGGCGTCGGGCGTTGTCGCCGCCGCGCCGGTGCTGGCCGAGCCCGTGACGCCGGTGCCCTCGCCGACGAGGATCGGCTCGGGCTTGAGTTTCCAGACGACGCTCAGGGCCTCGAGCCAGCGGAGTTTGGCGACGTCGAGCCGGGCGGCGGGGGTGTCGGGGATGCTCTGACCGTCCTTGAACTTGGAGCGCAGGTCGGCGAGTGCGGCCTTGGGGTCTTCGACCTTGACGCCGGCGGGGGAGAGTTTCGAGGCGTCGCGGGCCGCGGCGAGGTAGTTCTTGAACTTGTACGACGCGTCGGCCATGCCGCGGCGGGGGTAGAGGAACAGGGCGTCCACGAGGCCCCAGCCGCCGAAGATGAGCAGCACGAGCATGAAGATGCCGGTCTTGGCGAGCCAGGGGCGGCCGAGGCGGGATGTCACCATGTGCGGAACCTCGGAAAGAACGGACAGGAATACCACGTGCAGGTCCGGACCGGACGGGCCCGGAGGGCGGCGATCGTCCACGGCCCTCTGCCTGCCCGCTTCGATCGCGCCGCGGCGGGGTGGCCAGGCCGGACGCTTTCCCACCCCCCGGAGCCGGAGTTGCGCCTGGAGACCATCGTAACCCGTGGGTTCATCGGATTTTGCCCAATGTGGGGATGAACCCTGGGCGTCGTGGCGGGGTGCGCCGAGTCGGCGGAACCCGAGGGAGCACCCGGAGCGCAAGAAGCGCCCGGAGCCAGCCCGTGAAAAACCGGCCAGGTTCCCGTCAATCGGGGTCGGGGGACTGGAGCGCCTCGGACCACCAATGGCTGGCCCACTCGCGCCCCTCGTGGGTGGTCATGAGCGCATCGGAGCCGCCCTCATCGACGCGCCGGGTGGGGATGCGGGGCACCTTGACGCCGACCCGCATCGCGCGGGTCAACCAGCGCGAGTGGCGGCGCCGGGCGATGAGCGCCCGCAGCCAGCCTTCGTCGGGAGAGGACATCGAGAACCACATGCGTGGGGAGTGTACCGCGCGAGGCGGGAACGCCCATGGAAACGCGGAGATGGGGGCGGCGACGCTGCGCGGCACCGGCGCGCGGGACTACGATCCGGCGGCTTGCACCCGTAGCTCAATTGGATAGAGCATCGGTCTTCGGAACCGAGGGTTGGGGGTTCGAATCCCTCCGGGTGCGTTGAGTTGCAGAAGAGCCCGGGCGCGAGGGGAGGCCGGATGAAGGAATCGGCGGGCCATGCAGGCGGTGGCGAACTCCCCACGACGCGCGGGCGCCCGCGGGTGGTGATCGTCGGCGCGGGGTTCGCGGGCATCCAGGCGGCCAAGGCGCTGCGCCGGGCGCAGGCCGACGTGCTCGTGCTGGACCGGCGGAATCACCACCTGTTCCAGCCGCTCCTGTACCAGGTCGCGACGTGCGGGCTGTCTCCGGCGGAGATCGCGTACCCGATCCGCCGGGTGTTCCGCCATCAGCGCAATGTGTCGGTGGGGCTGGTGGAGGTGACCGCGGTCGATCGGGCGCGCCGGATGGTGGTTCAGGACGGGTGGGGGCTGGAGTACGACTACCTGGTCATCGCGGCGGGCGTGCGGACGAGTTACTTCGGGCACGACCACTGGGCGAGCGCGGCGCCGGGGCTGAAGACGGTGGACGACGCGACGGAGATGCGGCGGCGGATCCTGCTGGCCTTTGAGGCCGCGGAGATCGAGGACGATGAACAGACGCGCCGGGCCGACCTGACGTTCGCGATCGTGGGCGGCGGCCCGACGGGCGTGGAGCTGGCCGGGGCGATCAAGGAGATCGCGACGAGCGTGGTTTCGCAGGACTTCCGCCGGGTGAACACGCGCCTGGCGCGGGTCGTGCTGTTCGAGGGGGGTGAGCGCGTGCTGCCGGGGATGCCCGAGGACCTGTCGGCCCGGGCGCAGCGAGACCTGGAGTCGATCGGGGTCGAGGTGAGGACCCGGGCGATGGTCACCGAGGTGAATCGCGACGGCTTGCGCGTGGGCGGGGAGTTCATCCGCGCCCGCAACGTCTTCTGGGCCGCGGGCGTGTCGGCGGAGCCCATCGGCGGCACGCTGGGTGGCGAGCGGGACCGGAGCGGAAGGGTCATTGTGGGGCCGGACCTTTCGCTGCCGGAAGATCCGCGTGTGTTCGTCGCGGGTGACCTGGCGGCGGCCGTCAGCGCGGACACGGGAAAACCGGTCCCGCGGATCGCGCCGGGAGCGATCCAGATGGGTCGTCATG
>CALMQD010000097.1 GCA_937871415.1 uncultured Phycisphaerales bacterium
GGAGCAGGTTCATGACCACGCCGGCGCTGATGACGACCATCCGCTTCCAGGGAACGCAACGCTGGTAGCCGTCGGGCGCATCGCTCACCGCGCTCGGGTCCGAGTCGTCCTGGCCGAGCATCTTCACATAGCCGCCCAGCGGCAGGATGTTCAGGCGGTACTCGGTGGGGCTGATGCGCCCGCCGACGTCCGGCGTCTCGCCGCTGCGCACCAGCGATTTGAACTCGCGCTCCGACGAACCCGTGCGCCACCCGAGCCCCTTCCGGAACGAGAAGAGCGCCGGTCCGAAACCGACGGCGAACGCGAGCACGCGGATCCCCGCCCAGCGTGCCGCGAGGAAGTGCCCGAGCTCGTGCACGATGATGATGAGGCTGAAGCCGAGCAGGACGAGCAGAAGATCGAACGCGGTGCTGAGCATGGTGTGTGGATCGAAACGCGGAGGCGATGGGCTTGAGGGGAGTGGGAGAGATGGCGACGAATCAGGGTACGGCCAATGAAAACGGGTCCGATCGTCTCCGACCGGACCCGCGAACGTATGGATCGCACATCGGGTCGAGGGCTTACTTCTTGGGCTTGGTCGACTGGCCCTTGTCGGCGTACTTCACGCTGCAGCCGTACGCCGCCGTCTCGGGCGTCGTCACCGTCTCGCCCTTGAGGAGTTGTTCGACGGCCTGCTTGACGTAGTTCTTGTCGCCGTTCTTCCCGAACTTGCCGTTATCGATCGCGCCCTTGTACGCGAGCTTGCCGTCCTTGTCGATGACGAAGCAGTGGGGGGTGTTCGTCGCGCCGTAGGCGTGCCCGACGGTGCCGTCCTCGTCGAGGGCGACCGGGTATTCCATGCCGAACTGCTTGGCCATCTTCTGGTTGAGCTCCTTGCCGGCGCCCTGCTTGCCCGCGGCGGAGGAGTTCACGGCGATCATGACCACGTCCTTGCCTTTGAAGTCGTTGTACATGTCGTTGAAGGTCTTGGCCTTCTCGTGGTGCTGCAGGATCGCCGGGCACTCGGGGTTGAACCACTCGAGAACGACGATCTTGCCCTTGTAATCCGACAGCTTGTGAGTCTTGCCGTCGACGTCGGTGAGCGTGAACTCCGGCGCGGCCTCGCCGATCTTCGCGCCCTTGGCATCGCCCATCTTCTTGGTGTCCTTCTTCTTGTCCTTGTCGCCGTGGTCGTGGCCCTTGTGGTCCGCGCCGTCGTTGTGCTTGTGCGTGTCGGGCTGCTTGGCGGGGTCGTCGGCCATCGCCGCGGCCGGCGAGAAGAAGGTGCCGGCGAGCGCGATCGCACCGACAGCGAGCACACCGGAGAACAGTCGCATCGATTTCATCCTGACATCCTTTCCAGAAGAGCCGCTGGTCTGGGTCGATTCGTTTGTTGGACGGGCGGCTCGATCCGTCCGGAGTTGCTTGAGATTCACCGAGACGCTATTTCGCTGGGAGAGGTTCCCGCACTTCATACCAGCGGGGTGACTCGGGTGCTGCACTGAGCCAGATGCCGACCAGACCCCGGACTTCCGTGGGAACCGGTTGGCCCTCGGCGCGAGGCTTGGCACCGGGGTCTTCGTACTGGAACCGCAGCCCGCCGGTCGTGGACTCACCCGAGGAAATCGGATCCTTCATCGTCACGCCGCCCTCATCCGGGAGAAAGACCAACTTCGCCACCCCCTGGCTGGGGTCGGTCAGGGCGATCGTGACGCTCTGATTATCCCCCAAAACGGTGGTCTTGAACGTCTTTCGTCCAATATCCGGAGACGCGGGTAGTTTGGAACGGGCCGTCGCGATGTCCGCAGCAGCGCTCGAATCCGCAGGTTTGACGCCCGCCGGCAGGATCGGGATGTCGAGGAAATCAGCC
>CALMQD010000098.1 GCA_937871415.1 uncultured Phycisphaerales bacterium
GCCGCCGGGTGCGCGGGCGACTTCGACCACGACAACGACGTGGACGTCGCCGATCTCTTCGGGTTCCTCGATGCCTGGTTCGCGAACTTCAGCACGCCCGCGTGTGCCGCGCTGCTCCCGGGCAACTTCGACAAGGATACCGACGTCGACGTCGCGGACCTCTTCGGGTTCCTCGACGCGTGGTTCGCGCAGTTCAATAACTGCCCGTAAGCGCAGCCGGTCGGTCGGCTGCCGTCATCGAGCGCTGGGCTCGCGTTGATCACGAGGTCAGCGCGAGCTCAGTTCGCGTTCGGCCTGGGCCCAATCCGACAACTCGTCGCCCGGCGCGCCCTTCTCGCATCGCTCGAGATAAATCTCGTACGCGCGCGTGCGCAGCGCTTCCGCTGCGGCCGGCGCGTTCCGCGCCTTGACCACGCCCGGCGCCTTGGCCGGTCCGTTGTGCCTCGAATGCGCGTCAAACCCCGGCACCCCGTCGCTGGTCGCCGGACGGCTCATGCTGATCCGATGATTCATGCTGCACCTCCGTGGACTCTTCAACGAAACATACCCCTCGCCGGTTCTCGGACCATCAAGTTTGTTTTGGCGAGGCGAGTATTCGGGGACGCGAGCATGCCCCGGTTCGGTGAGAGTGACGGAATGGACGATTCGCGTGTCGCGCGGCCCCATAATCGGTCGTGGGTGCGCGCTCTCAGCTTTGCGAAATCCCAACATTCGGAAGTAATCGTTCACTCGGCCAGTTTCGCGGCGGGTTGCGTCGAGACCGAGATGGCCGAAACAGGGCATCTGGCCGATATCGACGCCGCATGTTTGCGCGAGCCGACAAGCCGCAGCGGTCGCCCGCCGCCCGCCTGGTCAATCCTCGCCGCGCCGAGCGGTTCGAGGCGGTGAACATCGGGTGCGAACTCGGGCTCATCAAAGACCTGTCGGAGACCGGCGTGCGCGTGGAGTTCTGCGGCAGGCCGAAGGCCGAGATCGGATCGGTGGTCAAACTCACCGTGAGATCGAGCCTCCAGGCCATCGCTGTGAGCGGTCAGGTGGTGTGGATCCGCAGACGCTGGCTCCGATCGGGAGAGATGGGGATCAGGTTCGTGAGCGCCACGCCGGCGATCGCCCGGGCGCTCGTCGAGCTGGTCCAGCACGGCTTCGTCGACACGACCAATCTCGCGGCGTTCAGCGCGGGCAACGCCGGACCGGCTTCTGGCTCGGGCGCGGGGCGCGCCGGAGTGCACGCGAGCGTCGAGATCGAGGACTATTACGGCGCGCTGGGGGTCGAGCGCACCGCCACTTACGAGCAGATCCACGCGGCGTTCCGCGCGCTCGCGCGACAGTGCCACCCGGACGTCAACAAGTCCGTCGAGGCCGAGCAGCGCTTCGGGTATGTCGCCAAGGCGTACGCGGTGCTGCGCGATCCGGCCAAGCGGGCCCAGTACGACCACCGCTTGAGCGCCGCCGCAGTTCGCGCGAAAGCCGCCTGAGTCGGCGCAGCCCGCGGCGCGTGGCCTTCCCGGTTCTTCGGGCGGCGGAAGCGTCTCTCCGTGACCGCCGAACCCGGGCCGGCAATCCCCCGCGGAGCGATTCCGATCGGGACCCCGTCGCGCGAACCCCCTACACTTGCGGGTTCCCGGGGCGATAGCTCAATTGGTAGAGCACTTGCTTTGCAAGCAAGGGGTTGGCGGTTCGAGTCCGCTTCGCTCCACTTCCTCGGAAGGCGACCCAAAGCCCGACCGGTCGCCCATCGCGCGAGCTCCAAAACCCAGTCCGCCATGACCTCTCCTAATCATCTACATACCGCGCCTGCGCCCGCACCGACGAGCCTCAAGGCGCGTGTGAAGTCGTGGGTCCGCCGGGCGTTGCGCCCGGCGCTCTGGCCCTTGCACGAGGAACTCGCCGCGCTCGCGGGGCGCGTCGAAGACGTCGCCCGCGCAACCAACGCCGACGACGCGACGATGCTGGTGTGGCGGGGCGGGCTCCGCGGGCACTTGATCTATCCCGACGGTTCGCGCCCGCCGCTTCCGGCGCGTCCGGACGTCGCCGCGACCGCGCACCGGTACCACGGCGAGATCCGGTACTGGGTGAACGTGGCGCGCGGGCTCGACAAGCACTACCCGGGCAAGTGGCCCGACCCCACGCTGGTGTGGCAGCGCGGCCGGCTCATGGAACTGGCGCGGGTGCTCAATCTCGGGGGGTGGGACGAGCTGACCCTCTGGGCGTCGCGTCAGCGCGTCGTCGAAGTGGGGGGCGGTCCCTGCCCCGCGGTCACCGTCTTGAAGTGGAAGGGCGCGATCGCGGTCGATCCGCTCGCGGAGGCCTACGTCGCCGAGGGGCTCCTCCCCGAGCAGGCCGGGCACGTCATGCACGTGGTGGGAGTCGGCGAGTCGATGCCCGTCGCGGGGGGCAGTGCCGACCTGGTCATCTGCGAGAACTGCCTCGACCACGTCTCGCGCCCCGAGGGTGTGATGGACGAACTGGCACGCCTGCTGCGCCCGGGCGGCATGCTCTGGCTGCTCGTTGACCTCATGGACCAGCCCGACCCGGTCCACCCGCACCCGATGAGCGAAACCCGGATGAAGGCCCTCATGGAGCACGCCGGGCTCACCGCCCGCTTCTGGGAAGTGCGATCGCACCACTCCCACCCACGGGCGCACGGCGAACTCCGCGCACTGCTCGAGAAGCCTGTTCTCGCGGCCCGGTTTGCTCCGGGCGAGGCGACACTCCCGCGCCACGCTTCGAACGGCACGCACGAAACCGTGGTGGTCGCGGGCCGATCGCCGGCGGGCGTCTGAGCAGCCGGCGCGATCAGGCGGCGGTCGAACGCTGCGCCGCGTGCGGCGCTCTCGCGGCGCGGCCGCCCCGCCAGGCCTGCACCGTCATGAACGCCCAATAGAAGACGGCGACGGCGGGCCCGACCGCGATCGCGATGATGAGCCCGGCGGTGATCTTCGCGCCGTGGGGCTTCAGACCCAGCGTCCACGAAGCGGGCACGTGCAGCGGCGCCATGTACACCAGCAACGCCACAAGCCCCGGGTAGGCGGTCAGCGCGATCGGAACGACCCAGACCGGCGTTTTGCGCGCGAGCGCACCGGTGCTGTCGGCGACCTTCTGGGTCTTGCTCTTGACCTGCATCAGCAGGCGACGCGCCCAGATGAACTCCGTCGCCAGAATGCCCAGGCCGGCCGCGGCGACGATGAGTCCACCCGGCCCCGGGAGCAACCCCACCAGCGGCGCCAGCACCAGCACCACGAGGGTGCCGACGATGAGCACCACGATTTTGCGCAGGTTGCGCTTCGTGCTCTCGACGGCGCCGGTGATGTCCTCCAGCGGCGTGGGTCGCTGCAGTTCCTCCTCGCTGATGATGGCGGGCGGGATCTCGCCGGCCTCGCCCAGGGGCGGCGGCGCGCCCGGGTGCGTCAGCCGGTGGCGGACAATCGAAGCACCGACACCCGCGAGGGTGATGGTCGCGAACACGATCAGCGAGACGAGCGTCGGCACGTCCTGATACCACGACAGGAACATCTTCCCCGCGACGTAGAGCAGGATGAACAGGACCGAAACCCGCAGGTAGCGGAAGCGTCCGACGACCTCCGAGAGCGCCAGGAACAGCGAGCGCAGGCCGAGGATCGCCATCGTGCTCGCGGTGAACGCGAGCGTGGGATCCTTGGTGATCGAGAAGAGGGCCGGGACCGAGTCCGCGGCGAAGACGATGTCGAGGAGCCCCGCGGAAAGGACGACCAGCACGATCGGCGTCGCCATCAGGCGCGAGCGCCCCCGGTCGTCTTTGACGCGGGTGAGCAGGCGCTGCCCGTTGAACTCGGGAGAGATGGGGATCAGCCGCCGGATGAGGCGCACGTACCAATGGCGGTCGAAATCGGTCTTCTGGTCCGGGAGCACGAGCACGCGGAAGACCGCGACGACCAGGATCGCGCCGAGCACCCAGCGGAACCACGACGCCTCGCGCACGAACCATGCGCACGAGAAGATCGCCAGCAGACGCAGGCAGAGCGTGACCAGGATCGTCCAGAACAGCGCCCGCCCCAGCACCGCGCGGGGCACCCGGTAGTATGCCAGCAGCAGCGCCAGCACCGCAAGGTTGTCCAGCGACAGCGCGAGCTCTAGGACATAGCACGCCAGGTATTGCAGCCAGGCCGAGTGCCCGTCGTTGTCGACGGTCTTGCGGTCGATCGAATACTCGAACGTCGCTTCGAGGTTCAGGATGTTCGATTCGTACACGTAATAGACGCCGACGCTGAAGGCCGCGGCGGCCAGGAGCCAGAGCGTGAACGAAACGAACGCGTCGGTGGGCCGGATGACCTTGGGCCGGCGCGTCGTCAGGCCCAGGTCGAACACGACCAGGACCAGCACCACCGCCGCGAAAATCACCCAGAGCCAGATCGTCATGCCGTTTGCCTGGTTCGGAATCCGGCGCTCCCGCTCCCGCAGGTTGGTTACGCTCGGAGGTTGAGTGGACGAGGCTGTTCCGTACGGCGCTCGGGACCCCGCGGGTCGTCTGCAACAAGGCCCCCGAGCGTACGCCGAACAGCGCGTGAAGTCTTTATCCCTGCGGAGTCGCGCGCGTGTCGGAGGTCCTGTCGCTTGACATCTGGCAATGGCTTGCCGGTCCGCAGGCCCATGAACTGGTCGAGCGCGCAGCGGCGACGGCCCCGACTGACGTCGCAGGGATCGAGCGCCTGCGCCGGCTCGCAGCGCCCGAACGCGTTCGAGGGGCGATGTTGCTCGCCCAGGCGCGGGGCAAGGCCCGCGACAAATGGAACGCGCCGGTCGCGGCCCGGATCTTCGCCGACCCCGAGGGGGTGGAGATGGCGTCGAGCGCGCGGGCCGCGGCATACAAGGCGCAGCGCCTCCGGGAAGGCCTGAGCCGAAGCGGATTCATCGGGCGCACACGCGAACCGATGGTGCTCGACCTGTGCTCGGGTATCGGCGGCGACGCGATGGCGCTGGCTCAGTGCAGTGACTTTCGGGTTGTCGCGGTCGACCGTGACCCGGTGCGCGCGTGGATGGCCGGGCGCAACGCGGGATGCGACTCGCTCGTCCGGGGTCTTGATGAGACTGCCGGTGCGCTGGCGAACCTGCCCGACGCCGCGGCGGTCCACCTCGACCCAGCGCGCCGGCGCGGGCGATCGGATGGTTCTCGATCTCGTCGGATCGTTTCGCTCGCCGACCACGAGCCCCCGCCGCACGTCTGGACGGCGGTTCTGGAGGAACTCGGATCGCGATCGGGAGCAACCTGCCGCGGACGGGCGTTTCCGGCCGCGATCAAGCTCTCCCCCGGCGTGAACATCGGCGAACTCACGCGGGTTCTGCCGGAGCGTCCGCTGACGCTGGAGTACCTGAGCGAGTCGGGGCGCCTGACGCAGGCGGTGGCGTGGCTGGGCGCGTTGGCCGATGCGCCGGGCCGCCGCCGCGCCACGATGCTGGCCCGGGATCGCGCGGTGCACTCCCTGACCGAGGTCCACGACATGCCCGCGCTCGATGCGGTGCTCAATCCCGACAACGAGCGCGCGATGGCAAGCGGTCTAGCCGGGCTTGGAGGGCGCTGGTTGTACGAGGCCGACGATGCGATCGAGCGCGCGGGATTGCTTGCACCAGTGGGAGCGCCATTCGGGATGCGAGAACTGTCCAGGGGCCTGGGGCTCCTGGTCGGAGAGGCCGGCGCGCAGAGCCCGTGGCTGACGGGGTTCGAAGTGCTCCTGGCCGTGGCATGGAATCCGAGGCGGATCAAGGGGGCCCTCCGCGGATTGGACGCCGGCGTCGTGGAGGTCAAGACCCGCGGCGGGGCCGTCGACCCCGATCGCCTTCAGATGGAACTCCGGGGGGCAGGGTCGCAAACGATTACACTCTTCGTTCTGCGCGTCGGTCGCAAGCCGGTGGCGGTCTTGACGCGTCGAGTTGCACACGGGCCGAGCCGGCACGACCTGTAGGAGGTGCTCATGAATCGTAACGGTGGCGCGGGTGTTCGCTGGATGTGGTGCGCGCTGGCCGCCCTGGGCGCTTCCACCATCGGGATTGCGATGGGGCTGGGCGCGGGTTCCGTCCGGAGGAGTGCCGCCCCCGAGCCCGGCGTTGCGGCCCCCGCTGTGGCGGTCTGTTCTCTGGTTGTGGACTACGGCGACTTCTGCCAGAAGCACTACACGCACATCGAGTTCAGGCCCGGCATGACGGCGTTCGACATCCTGAAGGCGGCGGAGGCGCACCCGCGCGGCGTGAAAGTCTCGAGCGCGGGCTCGGGCGAGCGGGCCTTCGTCAAGGCGATCGATGATGTCGCCAACGGCGAGAAGAAAGCCCGGAAAGCCGACGCGAAGTCCGGCAACGCCGAGCCGATCAAGGGATACTGGCAGTTCATGGTGAACGGCAAGTATGGCGAGCGGGGCGCGGGCGCGACCGCCGTCGGCGCCGGCGACGAAGTCCGCTGGTTCTTCGGCGAATACACGCCACCGGCCGAGAAACCCGCCTCGCCCTGAGCCCGGGGGGGACTAACATTCGACCCGTCGCCCGCGGGACTGCGCGGGCGAGCGCCACGAGAACCGCCAGCAAGGAAGATCCATGCCCATGCTCCGCCCGACGTGCGAAACCACGATCGCTCCGAATACGACCGCCAATCGCCCGGCCTTCGCCTTTGAAGCCGCGGTGTTCGCGGTGCTGGCGACTCTCGGCGTGTGCTCGCGACTCCTGATCGAGATCCCGAACTTCTCCGCCGTCGCGGCGTGCGCCCTGTTCGGCGGTTTTTACTTCCGGCGACGCTGGATGGTCGTCGCGCTGCCGATCGTGACGATGCTGCTGTCCGACCTGGCCCTGGGTTTCTATTCGCCGATGCTCATGGCGAGCGTGTATCTGTCGCTGGCGATGGCGGCGGCGCTCGGGCGAGTCGTTCGTTCGAACCCGCGGCTGGGGTTCGGCGCCGGCGCGATGCTCGCGGGCTCGGTCCTGTTCTTCCTGTGCACGAACTTCGCGGTGTGGGCCGGCAGCCAGTGGTACACGCAGGACCTCAAGGGCCTGGCGCATTGCTTTACGCTCGCCCTGCCGTTCTTCCGCTACACGCTCATGTCGGACGTGCTCTTCGCGTCCGCGATCTTCGGCGCGTGGGCGCTCGCGCGTCGGTTCGGGGCCAGGGCGGCGGTCGCGACGGCCTGAGTGAATCGATGAGTTCCTGACGCGGATCGACTACTTCAGCAGCCGCTCCAGGAAGTGGATGTCGATCCCGCCTTCCTGGAAGGACGAGTTCTGCATGAGCCGGCGCTGCAGCGGCACCGTCGTCTTGATGGGTTCGATCGCGAACTCGCGCAGCGCTCGCTCCATGCGTGTGATGGCCTCGCGACGCGTCGGCGCGTGCACCAGCAGCTTGCCGATCATGCTGTCGTAGTTCGGCGGCACCGTGTAGCCCGTGACCACGTGCGTGTCGAGGCGCACGCCCGGGCCACCCGGCGGCTCGAAGCGCGTGATCTTGCCCGGGCTGGGCATGAAGTTGCGCTCGGGGTCTTCCGCGTTGATGCGGCACTCGATCGCGTGCCCGTTCAGTTTGATGTCCGACTGCTTGAACGGCAGCGGCTGCCCCGCGGCGACCTTGATCATCTCCTTGACGATATCGATGCCGGTGATGAGCTCCGTCACCGGGTGCTCGACCTGCACGCGCGTGTTGACCTCGAGCATGTAGAAGTTCTGCTGGTCGTCCATCAGGAACTCGACCGTCGCGGCCCCCGAGTACTGAGCGTGCCGGATGAGGTTGGCCGCCTGCTCGCAGACCTTCTCACGCTTGCGGTGGTCCAGGCCCGGCGCGGGTCCCTCTTCGATGACCTTCTGGTGCCGGCGCTGCATCGAGCAGTCGCGCTCGAAGAGGTGCACCGCGTGCCCGTGCTTGTCGCCCAGCACCTGCACCTCGACGTGGCGGGCGTGCTCCAGGAACTTCTCGATGAAGACCGCGCCGTTGCCGAAGGCGTTCTGTGCTTCCTGGCTGGCGTTGCGGAGGTTCGTGCGGAGCGCGGCCTCGTTGTGGCACACGCGCATGCCGCGCCCGCCGCCGCCCGCCGCGGCCTTGATGATGACCGGGTAGCCGATCGTGCGCGCGACCTCGACCGCCTCGTCCTCGTTGTCGATCGCGCCCTCGGAGCCGGGGAAGATCGGCACGCCGGCCGCCTTCGCCGCGTGCTTGCAGGCGACCTTGTCGCCGAGTTTGGCCATCGCCTCGGGGCTGGGGCCGATGAACTCGATCTTGCAGTCGCGGCAGACCGACGCGAACTCGGCGCGCTCGGAGAGGAAGCCGTAGCCCGGGTGGATGGCGTCGACGTTCGCCACTTCGGCCGCGGCGATGATCCGCGAGATGTTGAGGTAACTCTCCTTCGCCGGCCCGGGGCCGATGCAGATGGACTCGTCGGCGTGACGCAGGTACGGCGCGCCGCGGTCGGCCTCGGAGAAGACGCACACCGACTCGATGCCGAGTTCGCGGCAGGCGCGGATGACTCGGAGAGCGATTTCGCCGCGATTGGCAATGAGAATTCTGGAAAACATGGCGTCCTGGCAGAAAGGCGTCGACGCTGCGGATGGGCCGGTCGCGTTTCGGGCAATTCCCATCCCGCTGCCGTCGATGCAAGCCGCGAGCGAGCGCTCGCACTCGTTGGGGGGCGGATCCGGGCGGTCTCGATCGAAGCTCAGTTCGGTCGCACGAGGAACAGCGGCTGTCCGTACTCAACCGACTGGCCGTTGGTCACGAGGATGCGCTCGATCGTGCCCGCGGTCTCCGCCTTGATCTCGGAGAAGACCTTCATCGCCTCGATGAGGCAGACCGTCGTATCGGGCCCCACCGAAGCGCCGACCTGCACGAACGCGCTGGCGTCCGGGTTGGGCGCCAGGTACACCGTCCCGACCATCGGGCTGGCGATCGGCAGGGTCGGCTGCCTGCTGACCGAGGCGCCCGGACGT
>CALMQD010000099.1 GCA_937871415.1 uncultured Phycisphaerales bacterium
GGTGCGCTGCGTGCAGGCGTTCGAGGCGGGGATCGAGGCGGCGTTCGGTGAGGAAGCGCCGGGCGTGAGCGCGGCGGTGAACGCGTTCCTGGCGGCGTTGCCGCTGGCGCTGCGCGTGCGGATGCGCGCCGAAGACTCGTCGCCGCCGCGGGATTTGTTCTGCGCACACTCGCTCCCGTCGGCGTTTCACGCGTCGAGGTTCGACGCGGGCGTGTTCGATCGCGCGCTGCGCCCCGAGGACTACCTGCCCAGAACCGGTGCCGCGCACCAGCTGGTGTGGGGGCGCGGGCACACGCCGGAAGATCTTGCGGCGCTTGGGGATGCGTGGGGGGTAGGGACTTTCCTGTTGGGGCACGAGAAGGCGGAAAACGGCTATAACGTTCTCTGCGATCGGGGCGTGATCATCAACTCGGATCACGAGGCCGGCGCGTATCTCAGGATCGATCTGTCGCGGGAGTGGAGCGGTCGCTGGGCGCCGCGAGACTCTGTGGCGCTCTGCTCTTAGATCATCTCAGTTGCGGCTCGCGGGCTTGCGCGAGAGAAAATCGCGGCACGTCGAGACGATTCATCGTCGTTGGCGCGAGCGATAACGCGCAATTTGAAGGGCGCGATTCAAGACAGGATGGTACTGACGCAGATATACTGCGCTTGGGTCTCAGGTTTCATATCCAAGGACGATATGAGCATGGCAACGATGGAACGTTCGGGAATCCCCGAGTCGGGCGGGCACGCCCTCGGGGTGGATGGGCTTAGCCGCATTCTCCGTGATCTGATCGACGCCCCCATCGGCGATGGGCAGGCGTGGGCTCAGAGCGCGGCGGAGACGCTGGTGAGGCCGTTTGGCCAACTCTGGTGCACGGCGCGATCCCCGAAGATCCGTCTGACGGTGGAGCTGGTCGAGCCTTCGACGGGGCGATGCCTCGCGGTCGCGGGGGCCGAGTTCGGCGCTCCGGGGGCGGTGCACGCGCAGTACGCGCCGGGCATCCCCACGGCGGTGCTTCCCGTTGAGAAAATCGTGCTGGAGGCGACCGGGTCTCGTGGCGGAGTGGTGTTTCGCGCCCTGGTGAGCCCGGGCGAGATCGTGCAGTTGTCGGCGGCGCTGGAGAACGAGCTGCGGATCATCGCCTCGGCGGCGAGCGAGTTGTTCGAGTCGCGGGTGTACATGACGATCAAGCGCCGGCGCGAGATCATGGGGCGCCTGACGGAGGCGCAGCAGCGGGTGCTGCGGTACATGCTCGAGGACCTTTCGGAGCGTGAGATCGGCGAGCGGCTGGAGCGCTCGCAGCACACGATCCACGACCACGTCAAGGGCATCTACGCGTCGCTGGGCATCGCGTCGCGCGCGGAACTGCTGGTGCTGTGGCACGCGCCGGGGCCGTTCCCGGCGGGCGCGCCGTCGCAGTTACTGTCGCCGGTCATGCTCATGGATGCGCCCGGGCATTCGGGCGTCAGGCACTAACCGGCAGGAGTGCGCGGCGGGGGGGCGGAGGGGGCGGGGGCGTTCAGCGCGACCAGCGGTTGTTGTCGGGCCTGACGTCGGGCAGGAGTTCGTCGGGGTCGAGCGTGACACGCCGGACCCGGCGCGGCTTCCCATCGGCGCCGGTGGTGTCCCAAGTGGTCTGCCACTGGCGCCCGCCGCCGGCCTGCCAGATCTGCACCGGCAGCACGCGGGTCTGGGCGGAGCCGTCCTCGTACTCGACGAGCATGGTGACGGGGAAGACGAGCGCTGCGCGGTTCTCGATGGTGACGCGCGCGTTGCGGCTCTCGCCCTCGGGCTGCATGACGGTCGTGACGGCCTGGTCGAGGACGCCGGTCTCGAGGTACCAGCCGCGCCAGAACCAGGCAAGGTCGACGCCGGCATCGTCCTCGATGGTGCGGAAGAAGTCGGCGGGCTGGGGGCTCTTGAACGCCCATCGACGGATGTAGGCGCGGAAGGCGCGGTCGAATCGCTCGGGGCCGAGGACGCTCTCGCGCAGGATCGCCAGCCCCAGGCCGCCCTTGTCGTACTGCGTGATGCCGAGCATGCCCGGGAGAAGAGCGTCGGGCGGCGTGTCGACGGGCTGGGGGAGCGGCTCGGCGCGCCCCCTGGAGAAGTCACGCATCCACTTGCGCACCGGCTCGTTCTCGTAGCGCTCCTGGTCCGCGTAGGCGTTGATGAAGGTGTTGAAGCCCTCGTCCATCCACGCGTGGCGCCGCTCGTCGGAGTTCACCAGCATCGGGAACCACGTGTGCCCGATCTCGTGCGTGATGACGCCCCAGAGCTCGCGTTCGTCGGTGTCGGCTTTGCAAAAGATGATCTGCGGGTACTCCATGCCCGCGACGCGCCCGGAGACGGTCGAGGCGCACGGGTAGGGGTAGGCGATCCAGCGCTTCGAGTAGTGCGCAACGGAATCGCGGAGCATGCGGGTGGCGCCGCCGCCGGCGGCGTCGGTGTCCCAGCCCGCGGCGCTCTCGCGCGGGTAGAACGCCTGGCAGTGGACACGCTCGGGGATGTCGAAGACGCCGTCGGCGTTCTGGAGGCCGGGGGGACGCGAGCCGTCCGGGTCCCTGAGGTCGGCGACGCGCAGGGCGCACGCGTCCCAGACGAAGGCGCGGCTGGCGGCGAAGCCGAACGAGCGGACGCGGCGCGCGTCGAAGCGCCACGTGCGCGTCGACCCGGAAGGCGCGGGGAGTCGGTCGACGTCCGCGAGTGATCGGATGGTGACGGGCTCGTCGCTGTTCTGCGATCGCTCCCAGCGTTCCAGTTCCCGCGCGTCGAGCACGTCCCGGGGGTTCTGGAGCGCGCCGGTGGCGGCGACGAGGAAGTCTGACGGCGCGGTTACGGAGACCCGGTAATCGCCGAAGTCGGTGTAGAACTCGCCTTCGCCGAGGTAGGGGAGCGTGTTCCAGCCGTGCACGTCGTCGAACCTGCAAACCTGCGGGAACCACTGGCCGAGTTCGTAGACCTTGCCGTCCTTGCACTCGCGGATGCCCATGCGGTCGGATCCGTAGGGCGGGATCGCGAAGGCGAAGTCGACGCGGAAGGTGGCGCTCTCGCCGGTCGTGAGCGGGTGCGGCAGGTCAAGGCGGGCGAGTGTGCCGTGGACCTCGAGCGGGGCGGCTTGGCCATCGTCGAAGCGGGCCTGCAAGTCTTCCACGCCGCCGTCGAAGGCGAGGTTGCCGAAGCGTTCGCCGGGGCGGGTCATCATGGCGCCGTCGGAGTCGCGCCGGTAGAGGTTCTGATCGAGGCTGAGCCAGAGGAAGTCGAGCGTGTGGGGGCTGCGGTTGGTGTAGGTGATCGTGCAGGCGGCGCGGAGGCGATCGGCGTCGGGATCGAGCTGCGCATCGATGCGGTAGTCGGCCTGGTTCTGCCAATAGGCGGGGCCTGGCTCGCCGCGGATGGTGCGCTCGGGGCACGGTGGTGGCAGGTCGAGGGGCGAGAAGATTGATTGCAGGTCGCGTGGGCGGAGCGGTTCGATGAGCTGGGCGGCGAGGGCGGCGTGGTCGTGGTCCTGATCGTTGCCGGCGGGCGCGGGGGCGCCGGCGCACGCGGCGAGGAATGCGCAGACGAGCGCGGGCGCGCCGAAGAGCGCGGCGGCGGGTGCGCGGAAGGCGGAGGGTCGCGGTGTGGGCATGGAGTTCAGCCGGGCGCGCGGGGCGCGGAGGTGGGAGTCTGGATCGCGGCG